>JAEYZO010000394.1 GCA_023428035.1 Pseudomonadota bacterium
TTCTGGTAGAGGTCCGAGGGGTTCGCGACGCGGAGCGTCCACGACAGGTCGGACTTGTGCACCATGCCGTCGACCCCGTCGCGGATGCCGATGAAGATGCCGTAGTCGGTGATCGACCGCACCTTGCCGGACACCTGGTCGCCGGGGTTGAACTCGTTGACGAAGAGCGTCCAGGGGTCGGGCTCGAGCTCCTTGATGGAGAGCGAGATGCGCTTGGCCTTCGCGTCGACCTCGAGCACCTGGCACTCGATCTCGTCGCCCGTGTTCAGGATGTTCTTCGGGTGCTTCACCCGGCGCGTCCAGCTCATCTCGCTGACGTGCACCAGGCCCTCGATGCCCGGCTCCAGCTCGATGAACGCGCCGTAGTCCGTGATCGAGACCACCTTGCCCTTGATCTTCTTGCCCTGGGGGTACGCCTCCTCGGCGTGGTTCCAGGGGTCGTCCATCGTCTGCTTGAGGCCCAGGCTGACCCGCTCGGTCTCGGCGTTGTACTTCAGCACCTTGACGGTGACCTCGTCGCCCACCTGGAAGAGCTCGTTCGGGTGCGTGACCCGGCCCCAGCTCATGTCGGTGATGTGCAGGAGGCCGTCGATGCCCCCGAGGTCGACGAAGGCGCCGTACTCGGTGATGTTCTTGATGACG
The DNA here is from genome assembly GCA_023428035.1 of Pseudomonadota bacterium. Lineage (GTDB taxonomy): Bacteria > Myxococcota_A > Polyangia > Polyangiales > JAEYZO01. The sequence continues at coordinate 643 of JAEYZO010000394.1, forward strand.
CCCTTCACCACCTGCCCCTCGGCCAGGCTCTTGAGCGTCTCGTCCTTCAGCATGTTGCGCTCCTTCTCGAGGAGCACCCGGCGCGACAGGACGATGTTGCCGCGCTTCTTGTTGAACTTGATGACCTTGAACTGGTGCGCCTGGCCGATCAGCTTGTCCAGGTTCCGGTGGGGGCGCAGGTCGCCCTGCGAGCCCGGGAGGAAGGCCTTCACCCCGCCGCGGATGGTGACCGACAGGCCGCCCTTCACCCGCGCCGAGATGGTGCCCTCGATGATCTCGTCGGCCTCACAGGCCGCGGAGATCTCGTCCCAGACCTTCATCTTGTCGGCCTTCTCCTTCGACAGGAGCACCAGGCCGTTGTCGTCCTCGCGCGACTCGATCAGCACCTCGACCTGGTCGCCGGGCTGCACGGAGACAGCCCCGCCCGCGTCGGTGAACTCCGAGACGGGGATCACCCCCTCGGACTTGTAGCCGATGTCGACGACGACGTTCTCCTTGCCCACGCGGAGGACCGTGCCCTGCACGATCTCACCCTCGCGGATCTTGTCGCCCGCCGCCTGGCTCGCTTCGAAGAGCGAAGCGAAGGAGTCCATACCCCCGGATTGCACCGTTTCTTGATTCGTCATGCCGTTGTACTGAGACCGTCCTTTCGGGAGAGTCTCCAGGCGGTGCACCGCGCTCTCGCGTTCCTCGCAGCGTGGGCCACCCACGAAGGGCTTCGTGGAGTTCGGGGCCTCCGACTCGCGACCGTCGCGAGCGGTGACCCCTGTGTCGTGCTGCGTTAGAGGTTGAGTTGCGGTGGCGCCGGAAGGGTCGCGCGGAGCGCCCGCCTGGAGCGAGGCCAAGGGTGGTAGATCACTCCCGGGCCAGTGTCAAAGCCCCTCTGCCCGGGAGCGCGCGAGCTCGACGATCACCCGGGCCACCGTGGCGGCGTCGTCTTCGCTGGAGTCGACGGTCACCGCGTCGGACGCGGCCTTCAAGGGCGCCACGGGGCGCTCGCTGTCCTGCCGGTCGCGCTGCACCACCTCGGCCAGGGTGCGCTCGTAGTCCGCGGGCACGCCCTTGCGCGTGAGCTCGTCCCACCGGCGCTTCGCCCGCACCTCGGCCCGCGCCGTGAGGAACACCTTCAGCTCCGCGTCGGGGAACACCACCGTGCCGATGTCCCTCCCCTCGAGCACCACGCCCCCGTCAGCGCCGAAGGCCCGCTGCGCGTCGAGGAGCGCCTCCCTCACCCCGGGGTACGCGCTCACCGCGCTCGCCCCGAGCGACATCTCCGGCGACCGGATCCTCTCCGCGGGGTCTTCGCCCCGCACCATCACCCGCGTCGTCACCGCCCCCGAGGGCCCTGGCAATCCCACCTCCAACCGCAGCTCGCCCGAGGCCACCGCCTCGCGGGTCACCCGCTCGCAGCCCTCACGATCACTGAAGTCCACCCCCGCCTCGCGGCACAACAGCGCCGACGCGCGGTACAGCGACCCCGTGTCGACCAGGGTGTAGCCCAGCTCCCGCGCCACGAGCCCCGCCACCGTGCTCTTGCCCGCCCCCGCGGGGCCGTCGATCGCCACCACCGGCTTCGCGCGCGCCATCGTCTCCCTCACTCCTCTTCGATGCTCGCCCCGAGCGACCGCAGCGTCGCCGCGAAGCCCGGGAAGCTCGTCTCGACGCACCCCACGTCGTCGACCACCGTCTCGCCCTCCGCCGCGAGGGCCATCACCGCCGCGGCCATCGCCACGCGGTGGTCCCCGTGCGAGCGCACCACCGCGCCGCCCTTCGGCCTCCCGCCCAGCACCCGCAGCCCGTCGCGCGCGACCTCGTGCTCGACCCCGAAGCGCGCGAGCGCCTCGGCCATCGTCGCCACCCGGTCGCTCTCCTTCACCCGCAGCTCCGCGAGGTCCTCGAAGCGGCTCTCTCCGGGAGACACCGCCGCCACGGCCACCAGCGCCGGCACCTCGTCGACGCTCCGCACCGCGAGCTCCCCCGCCACCCTCGCCCCTCGCCGCAGCTCCGCGGCTCGCCCCGCTCCAACGTGCAGGTCCCCCACGGGCTCTCCGCCGCGCTCGCCCTTCGGGTCCACCGCGACGCCCCCGCCCTGATCCCGCAGCACCTCGGCGAAGCCCATGCGCGTCGGGTTCGTGCACACGCCCCGCACCATCACCCGGCTCCCGCTCACCACGTGCGCCGCCGCCACCACGAAGGCCGCGCTCGACGGGTCTCCCGCGACGGTCACGTCGAGGGGCTCCAACGCCCCGCTCCAGCCCGCGGGGTCGAGGAGGCACAAGGGCCCCATCGTCTGCAGCGGCGCGCCCATCGCCGAGAGCATCCGCTCGGTGTGGTCGCGCGACACCACGGGCTCGCGCAGCGCGGTGTGCCCGTCGGCGAAGAGCCCCGAGAGCAGCAGGGCCGACTTCACCTGCGCGCTCGCGACCTCGACCGCGTGGTCGAGCTCGATGAGACGTCTCCCGCCGGTGAGGCCGGCGATCGCCAGCGGCGCGGTCTCGTCCCTCCGCGCCGCGTCGACGGCCCCCTCGATCCTCGCGCCCCGCGCGCGCAGCGGGCGAGTCACCCTCGCCATCGGCCTGCGCGTGAGCGACGCGTCGCCCACCAGCACGGCGTCGAAGGACTGCGCGCAGAGCACCCCCGCGAGGAGGCGCATCGCCGTGCCCGCGTTGCGGCAGTCGATGGGCCCCGACGGCGCGCGCAGCCCGTCGAGGCCGCGCCCCACCACCCGGGTGACTCCGCACTCTTCGCTCACCTCGACGCCGAGGGCGCGCACCGCGTCGAGGGTCGCGCGCACGTCGTCGCCGGTGCCCAGCCCTCGCAGCGCCCCCTCACCCGTCGCCAGCGCCGAGAGGATCAGCGCGCGGTGCGAGATGGATTTGTCCCCGGGCACCGCCACCGCGCCGCGCAGGGGCCTCTGCGCGGGGCGCACGCGCCATCGCTTCGCGGCGCTCACGGCCGCCGTGTCTACACGCCGGGTGTGAGGGTGTCGAGGGGCGCGCCCACCGCTCACTCCGTCGGCGCGTCTTCGCGCATCAGCGTCACGATGCGCATCGCGCGCCGCGCCTCGCCCTCGTTCGCGCGCACCGTGAGCGACACGTAGCGCCCCTCGCTGCTCGCCGTGATGCCCTCGCGCATCAGCCTCCCGAGGCCCAGGAGGGTCACGATCGCGCCGCGCACCTCGGCCACCATCGCGCGCACGCCGCGCACCGTCGCCGCCGCCGCGGCCTCGTCGCTCGCGAGCCCCGCCGCGAGCACCGTCACGTCGCTCGGCCAGTCTCTTATACACAACTGACGCTGCCGACGA
>JAEYZO010000178.1 GCA_023428035.1 Pseudomonadota bacterium
ATGGAGCGCACCAGGGCCCGGTCGCGCGTCCACGCGTTGCCGTCGAGCCCGAGCAGGGGCGCGCGGAGCCCCCCGTCCATCGCCGAGGGGGCGGGCCGGGCGGCCTCGCCGTCGAGGCGGAGCGCTCCCGCGGCGGGCTGCTCGCCGCCCGCGCTCAGACCAAGGATCACCAGCGCCGTCGTGAAGAACATCGTCGACCTCCCTGCAGGCCGCGATGGAGCCACACGCTGCGCGCGGGGATCAAGCGTGTCTGCACGGCGTCGCTCAGCGACGGAGGCTGCGCACGCCGGCCTTGTGCACCTTGCCGGGCAGCTCGCGCCCCACCACGGCCTCGGCCACGCGCCCGGCCTCGACGAGCTTCTCGAGGTCGATGCCCGTCGCGATGCCCATGCCGTGCAGGGTGTACACGAGGTCTTCGGTGGCGAGGTTGCCCGCGGCGCCGGGCGCGTAGGGGCAGCCCCCCAGGCCGCCGACGCTGGCGTCGAAGGTGCGGATCCCCATCTCTAGCCCGACCAGCACGTTCGCGAGGGCCGTCCCGCGGGTGTCGTGAAAGTGCAGCGCGAGCTCGTCGGCGGCGAACTCCGCGAGGAACAGCTCCAGCACCCGCTTGGTCTGCCGCGGCGTGCCGACGCCGATGGTGTCTCCGAGCGAGACCTCGTAGCAGCCCATGTCGAGGAGCTTTCGGGTGATCTCGACCCCGCGCCTCGGGTCGACCTCGCCCTCGTAGGGGCAGCCCCAGAGCGTCGAGAGGTAGCCCCTCACGCGCACGCCCTTCTCTCGCGCCGGGCCGACGACCTCCTTGAAGGCGTCGAGGGTCTGCGCGACGGTCTTGTTCACGTTGCGCCGGTTGTGGGTCTCGCTCACCGAGAGGAAGACCGCGACCTCGCCGAGGCCCGACGAGAGCGCTCGGTCGAGGCCCTGGCGGTTGGGGCAGAGCGCCGAGAGGCTCGCGCCCTCGACCTTGGGGAGCAGCCGGCAGAGCTCTTCAGCGTCGGCGAGCTGCGGCACCCAGCGCGGAGAGACGAAGCTGGTGACCTCCAGACGTCGCAGGCCCGCGGCGAGGAGGGCCTCGATGAGCCGCAGCTTCGAGGGCGTGGGCACCGTGACGGCCTCGTTCTGGAGCCCGTCTCGGGGAGAGACCTCGTACACCGCCACCGACTCGGGCAGGTCTTCGAAGAGCGATCTGTTCATGACTCTGCCGGAGCCTACCCCACCGGCGCGGCGCGCGGCACGCGGGCGGCTTGACGCGCGGGGCCGCGGCTCCGTACACCGCCGGCTCGCCCTCGCGCGACGCCGGGGCGCTCGACGGCGACGTCACCCTACCCCTCCCCCGGCGCGTCCGAACCTGTAGAGAGTCCGATGAAGATCACGGCTGGTGAGCTCCTCGCGCAACGCAACCGTCGCCCCCGCGACGTGGTGGCCGCCCTCGTCGACGGCCGCCTCGTCGACCTGCACACCCCCGTCGAGGCCACCGAGACCACGACCGTCGAGCCCGTGATGGCGTCGGACCCGAGGGCGCTGCCGGTGATCCGTCACTCCACGGCGCACGTGATGGCCGACGCGGTGCAGCGGCTCTTCCCTGGCACGAAGGTGACCATCGGCCCCGCGATCGACTCGGGCTTCTACTACGACTTCGACCGCCCCGACGGGCGCTTCACCGACGACGACCTCGCGAAGATCGAGGCCGAGATGAAGGCCATCGTCGCCGCCGACGCTCCCTTTCGCCGCTACGTGGTGTCTCGCGACGAGGCCCGCGCGAAGCTCGAGAAGCTGGGTGAGACCTACAAGCTCGAGATCCTCGACGCGATCCCCGAGGGCGAGGACGTCTCGTTCTACCAGCACGGTGACTGGGTCGACCTCTGCGAGGGGCCGCACGTGCCGTCGACGCGCTTTCTCCAGGCGGTGAAGCTCACCAGCGTGGCGGGCGCGTACTGGAGGGGCGACGAGAAGCGCCCGATGCTCCAGCGCATCTACGGCACGGCCTTCGCGGACCAGAAGGCCCTCGACGCGTGGCTGCGCCAGGTCGAAGAGGCCAAGGCCCGCGACCACCGCAAGCTCGGCAAGGACCTGCACCTCTTCCTCTTCCACGAGTGGGCGCCGGCCTCGCCCTTCTTCCTGCCGCGCGGGGCCTTCGTCTACAACGGCCTCGTCCAGTTCATGCGCGGGCTCTACGCGCGGCACGGCTACAGCGAGGTCATCACCCCGCAGGTCTTCGACAAGGCCCTGTGGGAGACCTCGGGGCACTGGGAGAACTACCGCGAGAACATGTTCCTCGCGATGGGCACCGACGCGCTCGAGCTGCGCCGAGACGACGCGCAGACCGTGCCCATGAGCGAGGTCTTCGCGGTCGACCCCGAGGTCTCGAAGGCCCTCGCCCCCGTCGACGCGGCGTACATGTGCGGCTGCAAGGCGATGAACTGCCCGGCGCACTGCCTGATGTTCCGCATGGAGAAGAAGTCGTACCGGGAGCTGCCCGTGCGCTGGGCCGACTTCGGTCGCCTGCACCGCTACGAGCGCTCGGGGGTGACCCACGGCCTCGCGCGGGTGCGCTCCTTCTCGCAAGACGACGCGCACATCTTCTGCACCCCCGAGCAGCTCGACGGCGAGATCAGCGCGTTCTTCGACCTCCTCGACGAGGTCTACGCGGCGCTCGGCATGACCGACGTGAAGATCCGCCTCGCGACGCGCCCCGAGTCGGGCTACCTCGGCGACCCCGCGGAGTGGGAGCGCGCGGAGAAGACCCTCGGCGACGCGGTCACCGCCAAGGGCCGCGCCTTCGAGACCTCGCCGGGAGAGGGCGCGTTCTACGGGCCGAAGCTCGAGTTCCACGTCACCGACGCCATCGGCCGCTCGTGGCAGCTCGGCACGATCCAGCTCGACTTCAACCTCCCCGAGCGCTTCGGCCTGGAGTACGTCGGCGCCGACAACACCGCGCACCGCCCGCTGATGCTCCACCGCGCGGTGCTGGGCTCCATCGAGCGCTTCCTGTCGGTCTACATCGAGCACACCGCGGGGTGGTTCCCCGCGTGGCTCTCGCCGGAGCAGGTGACCCTGGTGACCGTCTCCGACCGGCAGCTCGACTTCGCGCGCGAGGTGGCCGAGAGGCTCCGCGCCTCGGGCCTGCGCCCCACCGTCGACCCCTCGAACGACAAGCTCACCGCGAAGATCCGCTCGGCCTCGCTGATGCGCGTGCCCTACATCGCCGTCATCGGCGACAAGGAGGTCGAGCAGGGCGGCGTCACCCTCCGCAAGGGCCGGCAGGACCTCGGCTTCCTCTCCCTCGACGCCCTCGTCGAGAAGCTCACCAGCGAGTCGAAGCCCCCGACCCGCGGGTGAATCTCCGCCCTTGATCGCGGAGACCGGCGCGACGATGTACCCGTCTCCGCGATGTCTACCTTCGACGAAGCCCTCTCGCTCACCCCCGCCGACGACGCCTTCAGCGCCGAGGTCTCCCCCGAGTGGTCGCAAGGCCGCGCGGCCTTCGGGGGCCTCGCGGTGGGCCTGTGCCTGCGCGCGATCGAGCGCCGGGTCTCGCCCGAGCGCTCGCTACGCTCGGCCCTGGCGCAGTTCGTCGCCGCGGTCGAGCCGGGGCCCGCGCGCGTAGAGGTCACCGTGCGCCGCGTGGGCAAGGCCGTCACGCAGGTCGAGTCGCGCGTGGTGCAGGGCGACGAGCCCCGCTGCGTGGTGCTGGCGTCGTACGGCGCCGCCCGCCCCTCGCTCATCGCGCTCGCCTCGGCCCCGCCGCCGCGGCACCCGCCGCCCGACGCGGTCGAGCGATTCCCCTACGTCGAGGGCGCCGCGCCCCGCTTCACGCAGCGCTTCGAGTACGCCTGGGAGCCCGAGCGCTTCCCCTTCATCGGCGCGTCGCGCGCGTCCCTCGGGGGGTGGATCCGCCACCGTGAGCCGACCCGCGCCGACGCGGCGTCGCTCGCGGCGCTCGTCGACGCGTGGCCCGCGCCGGTGCTCCCGCTCCTCACCGCGCCCGCCCCCGCGAGCTCGGTGACGTGGATGCTCGACGTGGTCGCGACGATCCCGCCGGGTGGCTTCGACGCGGGCCGCTGGTGGCGCTTCGAGGCCGAGGCCGACGCCGCCGCGGGGGGCTACGCCGACGTGACCGGCAGGCTCTGGAGCGACGAGGGCGCGCTCGTCGCGACCTCGCGCCAGCTCATGGTGGAGTTCTCCGCCCACTGATACTGCCCGCGGGTCAGTCAGCGTCGAGGGGGCGAGCGCGGCCCTTCAGCGCCTCGATGAGCGCCTCGGCGTCGAAGCGGTCCTCCGCCGAGGGGTTGGTCTTCACGAAGCGGGAGAGGTACTCGAGGGCGTCGTCGCGGTGGCCGAGCTCCGCGCTAGCGAGCCCCATCACGTGGAGCGCGTCGCCGTCGTCGGCGCTGAGCCCGAGCGCGCGCGGGCCGGCGCGCAGCGCGTCGGCGAAGCGGCCGAGCTCGTAGAGGCACCAGGCCTGGTAGACCACCGCGCCGAGGTGGCCCGGGGCGAGCCGCTCGGCGTTGGCGAAGGCCGCGAGCGCGGGCCCGGCGGACTCCTTGCGCATGAACGCCACGCCGAGGTGAAAGTGCGCGTGGGTGTTCCCGGGGTCGGCGCGGAGCACCTCGCGCAGGGCGGTGACCGCGTCGTCGAAGCGGTCTTCGTGGATGAGCTCGACGGCTTCGGCCACCGCGTCCCATCGGTCAGTGTCGGAGGGGGGGTTCGCTTCGGTCATGGCGCGCGGCAGCTCTGCCACGAATCGCCCCCGGCGTGTACCGCCCCTCAGCGCCTCGGCCGCGGGAAGCGCAGGTTGCGGAGCACCAGGTCCCTCACCCACCCGCGGAGCTGCTCGACCTCGTCGTCGCGCGCGAACATCCGCACGACGTAGTAGCGCCGACCGTTCGGTACGACGTAGGCCGCGCCCTGCACCATGTCGCCGTCGACGCGGCCGTGCTGCTCGACCCAGAAGCCCGAGGCCCCGGCGATGGACTCGTCGCCGAGCGCGCGCGGGGTCGCCGTGGGCTCGCCCAGGGTGGGCAGGCGGCGCGCGTTCTGCGCGAGGGCGGTGAAGCCCGCGGCGTCGGCGGCGGGGGCCGCGGCGTCGACCTCGTAGATCTCGAGCCGCTCGGGGTGCACGTCGTGGACGTATCGGTCGCGGCGCATCCCCGCGAGCTCGTCGTGGTCGTCGAGGCGCCAGCCCCCGGGCTGGTTCTCGAAGGCGTAGTTGGGCCGCGGCGGGCGCGCGCAAGCGGCCGCGCCGAGGGCGAGGGCGAGGGCGAGGGCGACGCAGAGGGTGCCAGCGATGGGAGCCCGCATGACGGCGGCGGTACACCCTCCGCGGGCGCCCGGTCCAATCCCTGACATTCCAGAGCGGGTCGGTGTATCCACCACGGCTCGATCACGGTGGAGTCCCTCTCGCAGCGCTTCGTGCTCGGCCCCCTCGTCGGCAGCGGCGGGTCGGCGGAGGTGTACCGCGCGACGGACCTGCACACCGGCCGCGAGGTGGCCTTCAAGCGGCTGCGCGCGGGCCCCGACGACGCGATCGCCCGGGCGCGCTTCGAGCGCGAGGCGCGCATCCTCGCGACCCTCGACAGCCCCCACGTCGTGGCCTACGTCGCCCACGGGGTCGACGGCGAGGGGCGGCTCTGCCTCGTCACCGAGTGGCTCCAGGGCGAGACCGTCGACGAGGCCCTCGAGCGCGAGCGCCCCAACGACTGGACGGCCCTCCGCATCGTCTACGAGTCGGCGCTGGGGCTCACCGCCCTTCACGAGTTCGGGGTCGTGCACCGCGACGTGAAGCCCGCGCACCTCTTCCTCGCGTCGACGGGCGACGGCGTGGCGGTGCGGGTCATCGACCTCGGCATCGCCATCGGCGAGGAGGACCTCGGGGTCACCGCCACGGGCATCGTGGTGGGCAGCCCGGTGTACATCGCCCCGGAGCGCCTCGCGGGGCAGCCGCCCTCCACGGCCTCGGACGTGTACTCCCTCGCGGTGGTCTTCTTCGAGCTCCTCACGGGGATGCGGCCCTTCGAGTCGGAGCGCACCGGCGAGACCCTGCGGCGCATCCTGGCCGAGGCCCCGCCGCGGCTGCGCTCGCTCCGCCCAGACCTGCCCGCGGAGCTCGACGTCCTCGTCGCTCGGGCCCTCGCGAAGGACCCGGCCGAACGCCCGGGGAGCGCGCTCGAATTCGCCGACCAGGCCACGTCGATCCTCTCGCTGGTGACGACGCAGCCCGACGGGGTGCCCGAGGCGACGGTGCTCGGGCGGGTCGAGCTGCGCGTGCGGTCCTTCGTGACGGTGAGGTTCGCCCTCGACGCTGAGGTCGGTCGCGCCGCCGCGGTCGAGGCGAGCCTCCGCCGGAGGGGCGCGCGGGTCGAGCGTCGCGGTGACCTCGTCTGGGGGATCTTCGGCGAGCCCAGGCTCCTCGGTGACGAGCCTCGACGCGCGACGCGAGCGGCCCTGCGCGCGCGCGGTGACGACGCCGTCGCGGTGGTGACGACCGGGCTCCTGCGGGTCGGGGCGCTCGGGCCAGAGGGCCCCGCGGTGCGCCGCGCGGAGCGCATCGGCGAGGGCGCACCGCCGGGCTCGGTGCTCGTCGACGACGCCACGGCGGTGATGCTCGGTGACGCGTACGAGCTGGAGCGCGTCGGGGGGCGAGCGTCGGTGCGCGGGCCGCGATCCGATCGCGGGCGCGTCGCGCACGAGGACGTCCCGCCCGGGCGGGCGAGGGAGCACGACCTGGTGTGCGGCGTGATCGCCGACGCGTGGGCGTCCCCCGCGCCTACCCTCGTGGTGCTCTGGGGCGACGCGGGGATCGGTAAGTCACGCCTGGGTCGCGCGGTCACCTCGACCCTCTCAGAGGGCGCCGGCGCGGACGCGGCGCACCCGCTCCTGACGATCCGCGGCGACGTAGCCGCGAGCACCACGCCCAGCGGCTCGCTCGGCCGCGCCCTGCGGGAGCTCGCGGGCGTGCAGGACGGCGCCTCGCTCCGAGAGCAACGAGCCCGCCTCGACGCCGCCTTCGGGG
>JAEYZO010000180.1 GCA_023428035.1 Pseudomonadota bacterium
CCCCTGGTCACAACCCTCCCGAACCTTCAAGGCTCGGTCACTGAAGCCCCACCCGTGAGCCCTCGGCCTTCGCCCGAGATTGGCACGATCCAGCGTGTTCTCGGCGTGGCCCGCATCCTGCTGTCACCTCTGCGCAGGAGGCTGACGATGCGCACGACGACGATGATGGGGCGACTGGTTCTGGCCACGGTGACGCTGGTGGCCTGCGCTCCCGGCGTCGACGAGCCCGCGGCGAGCACCACCCCCGAGCGGAACCCCCTGAACGACCCCGCGCGGATGATCACCGAGGCCGAGCAGGCCGCGGGCGTGGGCGACACCGGGCAAGACCACGGCGAGCCCTACGAGGGCATCGACGGCAACACCGCGGGCCTCGCGCCGCCCATCGACGAGGCCCAGGCCATCGCGAACCCCGAAGAGGGAGTGCTGGTCGACGCCGTGACGGGCTGTCGCCCCGCGACGGGCTACTCCAGAGGCAACCCGGTGAACATCTGCGTGGTGAGCGTGCAGGGCAAGCTGGTCGAGCAGCGCACCGCGCAGGCCTTCGAGGCGATGCGCCGGGCCGCCGCCCGCGCCGGGGTCACCATCCAGATCGTGTCGGGCTTCCGCTCGATGGACCAGCAGCGCTACCTCTACAACCTCTACCTCTCAGGCCGGGGCAACCTCGCGGCGCGGCCGGGCTACTCGAACCACCAGTCGGGCCTCGCCCTCGACCTGAACATGCACCTCTCGGGCGTGAGCACCTGGCTCGCGCGCAACGCGGCCACCTACGGCTTCCGCCGCACCGTCCCGAGCGAGAACTGGCACTGGGAGCGCCCCGCGGGCTCGCAGGGCGGCTACGTCGGCGGCGGCGGCGGCGGGCACTACCAGTCCGACGGCACCTGCTACTCGCAGACCCTCAACCGCTCGATGCCCGAGCGCACCTGCGTGCAGAGCCGCTTCGACAACCTCTGGTACCAGTGCCGCGACAGCCTCTGGTACCGCGGCCGTGGCTCCCAGGGCGCCTGCCGCAGCAGCCACGAGCTCGACTCGAACCCCGGCCCCTCCACGGGCAACCCCGTGCGCGGCACCTGCTACAGCGCCACCACCGGCGCCGAGGAGCCCGTCGGCACCTGCCTCCAGAGCCGCCTCGACCGGGAGTGGTACCAGTGCGCCACCATCGGCTGGGTGCAGAACGACGCGATCCCCTCGCGCCGCGCGGGCTACGCGGGCTCCTGCACCCGCATGCGCCCCCTCGACTGACGACTCTCTCCGGGCGGCGACCGTCGCCCGTGTAGTCTCCCCCCGTGATGTCCGCGCGCCGCGCCGCGGCCCTGGCCTGGGCGGCCTTCCTCTCCCTCGCCGCGGTCGCTGGGGTCGCGATGGCCGGGTGGCGCAAGGCCTACGCCTTCGTGTGGCCCGAGGTATCGCCTGAGAAGCTCCTGCGCTTCGCCGCGCCGACGCCCTTCCAGTACCGGGTGCTGATCCCCGGCCTCGCGAGGCTCCTGTGGGGCGCCCCCGCTGAGACCTCCACCGTGGTCACCCAGCGCGAGGCCCTCGCGCGCTTCCTCCACGTCGACGCGGCGGCGACGGTGGCCTTCGTCGTGGTCGCCCAGCGGTGGTTCGCCTCGCTCCTCGACGAGCCCGACAGCGCTCTATCCCGCGACGACCGACGTCTCGCCGCGATGCTCCTCGCGGGGGCGTCGCTGTGGCTCGTGCCCTTCTCGTACCTCCTCGTCGGCGCAGGCCCCGACGTCCACCGCTACCCGTACTTCCCCTGGGACCTCCCCGCCCTCGCGCTCTTCACCCTCGCGCTGCACCTCCTGCGGAGCGAGCGCTGGGCGCTCTACTACCCGGTCTTCGTCCTCGCGACGCTCAACCGCGAGACCACGTGCTTCCTCCCCGTGGTGTACCTCCTCGCCCGCGGAGACTCCCGCCCTCCCCGCGCCCTCGCCCTGCACGCCGCCGCCCAGACCGCCCTCTGGGTGGCCATCAAGCTCTGCCTCCGCGCCGCGTTCTCCCGAGGCGCGGGCCTGCACGAGTCTCACCTCGACGACAACGTCTTCTACCTCTCGCGCCCCGAGGGCTGGGCCCACGTGCTCTCGGCCCTGGGCTTCCTCTGGGCCCCGGCGGCGATGCTCGGACGTCGCGTGAGCGACCCCTTCGTGCGTCGTGGCCTCTGGGTCATGCCCCTGTGGCTCGCGGGGATGCTCTCCGTCGGGAACGTCTACGAGCTCCGGGTCTACGGCGAGCTCACGCCCCTCGCCCTCGCGGCCTGGGCGCTGATCCTCCGCGACGCCCTGCGCGGTCGATCACCGACCTGAGAGGTCGCGGGCGACGCTCGCCGCGGCGATGGAGCGCGAGAAATCCACCACGACCTTCGCGAGGCCCTCGGGGTCTTCGAGGTGCGGCGAGTGCCCGACGTGGGTGGGCTCGCTGATCTCCGTGTGGCGCGGGAGGTTCGCGACGAAGAAGTCCCGCGAGTGCGTCGGGAGGATGCGGTCGCCGCGGCCCCACACGAGGTGCACGGGCATCGCGAGGGAGCCGAGCTGCTCCGCCGTGAGAAGGTCCTTCGGAGAGACCGCCCCGAGGAAGGAGCGGATCTGCGGCGCGCGCATCGTGCGCCGAACGCCCCAGGCGTAGGCGTGGCGCAGCCGCGAGCGCCGCGCGAGGAGCTGGTCGACGAAGCGCAGCGCGTCGTCGTGGGAGTCGAGCTTGAAGCGCCCTACGAGGTCCTTGAGCGCGTGGTCGTCCATCTGTCTATTATACACATCACCGCGCCCACGAGA
>JAEYZO010000884.1 GCA_023428035.1 Pseudomonadota bacterium
GCCGCGAGGTTCATGGTGGCGCGCTGCGACGAGATGATCACCAAGCCCCCGCGCGAGAGCTGGGACGGGGTCATTCGTCTCAAGAGCAAGTGAGCGCCGCGGCGCTCACTGAAGGTCGGGGCAGGACGAGTCTTCGAGGCAGTGGTGCCCCGTCGGGTCGGAGAGGTACGGGATGTCGGTGCCGCCCGAGTGGAGGTAGCGGCCGACCATGTTGAACATGTAGACGGCCATGTCGAAGCCCAGGGTGTCGTCGTAGATCTCCGTGAACCCGTGGATGCCCGCGGGCTGCACGTAGGGGCTCACCATCCCCGACGAGGCCTGGCCGCGCTCGTAGGTCCAGACGGAGTCGTCGCCGGGCTGGGCCATCGCGCGCGAGCGGCGCGACCAGCGCAGGGGCGGCCCCACGGTCATGCCGCGGCCGAGGGTCACGGGTTGCAGTCCCCCCATGCTCATCGGGAGCTGCTCGGTGCCGTTGGCGGCGAAGAAGCTCCGGCCGTCGGAGAGGTCGTCGACGTCGGCGAGGAAGGACTCTCCGCCGCCCGGGACGGGGTGGCGGTTCAGCCGCGCGACGCCCTCGATCGCGTGCATGGCGAGGTAGACGTCGTTGGGCGAGGCGTAGCCCGGGTAGCGGGTCGAGAAGCTCGCGGGGGCGCGCCACTCGGCGAGGTGCCGGGGCGGGTCGGGGGGGAGGAAGGGCACGATCCCCGCGGCGCGCGCGAGGGCGTAGCCCGTGGCGATGGTGACGTTCTGGTCACCCGTGGTGTTGGTGACGAGCATGCTGCGCGGCCGTACGGGCACGCCCGGCGCGGTGAGCGGCTCGAGGAAGACCCGGCGGGCGTAGTTGATCGGGTCGCCGCGCTCCAGGGCCACCTGCGCGAGGGTGACCAGCCGGCGGAAGTCTGGCGTCTGTCGGCGGCGGCCGAAGCCCGCGGTGGGGGCGACGAGGGGCGCGCCCGCGGGCCAGCGGGTGGTCTCGAAGCGCGAGCAATTCTCGCAGGCGTCGGAGCCGACCTCCCAGGTGCGGATCACCCGGTCGGGGGTGGGGGGGGTGCCCTCGAAGCGGCAGTCGCCGAAATGGATGCGGTCGCGGCCGTGCTTGTAGAACTCCACCACCCAGCGGTCGCCGGCGTCGGAGGGCACCGGCACCCTGAAGCGGCCGGGCACCGCGCCGGTGGCGCCGCTGCACGCGACCTCGCCGTTGGTGAGGTTGCGAACGATCAAGAGGTCGTCGGGGGCGAGCTCGGCCGCGGGCAGGCAAGCGAACTCGGTGCGCACGCGGCGGTTGTGCGAGGGCGCGACGACGTGGAGGGAGAAGTCCCCCGCGGGGCACGAGGTGTCGTCGTTCGGCCCCGTGCTCGGGGTGGACATCACCAGCGGGCCCATCACCCGGAGGATGAGCGCGTTGAGCACGGCGCCGTTCTCGGTGCGGATCGCGATGTCGGCGAGGCCGCCGCCGCCCACCACGGGCACGCTCGCGGTGACCGCGGGGTCGGCGCCCTGGAGGAGCGCCGAGACGATGCCGCCGAGGGAGCCCCCGGCGGCGGCGACGGGCGTGTCGGGGCCGCCGAGGTCGGGGGTGCCGTCGCCGTCGAAGTCGCCCGCGATGTCGGCCTGGCCGTTGCCGTCCATGTCGCCGTCGAAGGCCGTGGGCGAGCCCTCTCGCGGGGTGAGGGTGCGGGGCCGCGCGCGTCGGCCGTCGAAGGAGCGCAGGACGCGGATGGCCTGCATCTCGTCGATGATGGTCTGCCGCACCGAGTCGCGGGTGTGGAAGAGGTACGAGGTCCAGTAGTCGCCGCCGCTGTCGGGGGAGCCGTCGCCGTCGAGGTCGCGCGCGCGGCCGAGGGTGAGCGCGTCGGCGGAGCCCGCGATGCAGTGCGTGGCGAAGGCCCCGCGCACCAGGCGCAGCACCGTGGGGCTGAGCTCGAAGCCGTGCCCCGGCGCGTTCATGGTGACGAGGGCGTTGCCGTGCTGGAGCACCAGGCCGCCGTAGCCGAGGATCTCGCCGCTGTTGCTCCCGTGGCCGTGCATGAAGATCACGGGCGAGAAGGGCTGCCGCTGGGTGGCCGTCTCGGTGGGGATGAACATGGTCATCGAGATGACCTCGCGGTTCACCCGCGCGCGGCCGGTCTCGGCGTCGATGTCGAAGGCTGAGTTCAGGTCTTCGCGGTCGGGGTCGCCGAGGAAGAAGGGCGTGTCGAAGACCACGGTGACGACGTGCGAGAGGCGTGAGTACGACCTCACGAGGATCTCGGTCTGGGCCATGTTGAGGCCGAGCACGGGGCCGATGGTGCGCATCGCGGCGCGGAAGGCGTCGCCGGTGGCCACGAAGCGACGCGCGCCGGCGGTGGCCGCGCAGCTCGCTCCCCCGCCGGTCATCACCATGGGCACGGCGTCGGCGGGGAACTCCGTCGCGAGGCGAGAGAGGGTGCCGCGGCCGTAGAGGCCCTCGCGGATCGCGTCGACCTCGTGGGTGGTCGACTGGGTGGTGAAGGTCCACGCGAGGGCGACGTCGCTCCAGCCCGCGGCGGCGAGGGAGCCGTAGAGCTCGGGGTGCTCGCGGAAGATCCGCGGGAGCGGCTCGAGCGCCGCGGTCTGCCGCATGTGGTGGACGTGGTCGAAGGGCGAGCGCACGGGGGTGTGGGTGCGCTCCCCCACGAGGCGGTTGGTGAGCACCACGGCGTAGGTGCGCCGCGAGCGCAGCGGGAGCGCGGGGCGCAGGAGCAGCGTGCGGGTCTCGCGCTCGTAGAACCACGCCATGCGGTCGTAGGTCTCCTGGGGGGTGCCCATGAGACGTCCGTCGAGGGTGTTGGGGCGGTCGAGCACGCCGTCGAAGTCGGTGTCTTCGCCGGGGTCGAGGCGGCCGTTGCCGTTGGCGTCTTCGTCGACGGTCTCGAAGAGGAGGTTCGACTCGGTGCTGCGCGGGTCGTTGGCCTGGTACTGGTCGGTGTGCGTCGCGGAGTAGGGGAAGCTCCCGCTGTTCAGGTCGATGGGCACGGGCAGGCCCGTCGTGAGGTCGATGAGGTAGACCGCGTGGTTGGGAAAATCGCTCTCGCGGAAGTGGTCCGCCCCGCCCTGCCGTCGGAGCAGGTCGGCGAGGTCGATGTCTTCTTCGAAGGAGACGGTGATGGGCGCGAAGGTGCCCCAGCCGTCGAGCTCGTCGAAGCGCGCGCGGGTGCTGCGCTCGAGGGCGGTGGGCACCACGAGGCTGGCGTTGATCCTGCGGCCGGTGGGCGACGTCGGGTCGGCCCAGGTGGCGACGTCGTTAGGGAGCGGGATCTGCGGGAGGGTCTCGGTGTAGAGGTCCCACACCACGCG
>JAEYZO010000214.1 GCA_023428035.1 Pseudomonadota bacterium
CCCGCGCGCCCGCGCCGGCGCGGGTGGGGTCGGTGCGCAGAGACGTAGCCGCGACGCGGAGCACGTTGCCCGTCGTGGCGCTGGAGAGCCAGACCCAGCCCGAGACGTGGCCCTCGGCGTCGCGGGACTCGCGCACGTCGGCGACCATGGCCGCGGGGAGCTCGCCGACGGGCACGAAGGTGAAGCCCGGGATCGACGGTGAGTTGTCGACGATGGCCACGCCCTCGGTGGTGGCGAGGTCGACCAGGGCGAGCTCTCCGCGCTGGAACTGCGACACCACGGCGTGGAGGCGGTAGCGCCCGCGGGGGTCGGTGGGGGCGTTGTCGACGTCGCTCAGGCCGCAGTCGGAGGTAGGGCGCAGACCCCAGGGCCGCCCCGCGGCGGTCGGGGGCTCGAGGCAGAGGAACTGAACCTCCTGGGCGCCGAGGAAGTTGTTGGTGTTGTTCACCACCGACGCCGAGGTGCAGGCGCCCCCGGTGAGGGCGAGGGCGAGGGCGAGGGGCGCGGCGCGGCGCGCGAGGGCGAGGAGGCTCACGTCTAGCTCGTGGGGAGCGCGGGCCCGAGGGTCAGCACGCGGCGATGGTAGGTGCCCGGCGACGCCGGGTCGGCGGGGGGCCGCAGGTCGATGACCTCGAGCGCGCTGTCGAGGAAGTCGACGACGTACAAGAAGCGCTGCCCGGGCGTGGGGTCGACGACGATCGCGTGGGGCCCGCGGCCCGTGGGGATCGAGGCCACCACGCGGCGCGCGTCGGGGTCGAGCACGGTGACCCGTCGGGCGTCGTAGGAGACCGCGTAGACGAGGGTCTGCTCGGCCTCGCGCACGACGGTGAGCCGAGAGGGCCCCTGCGGGAGCGGGAAGGCGTCGGTGACGCTCACGTCGGCGGGGTTCGAGGGCGACCAGCGCAGGGTGAGGAGCGCCTCGGGGGAGCGCGAGATCACGAAGGCCCGCGCGGCGTCGGGCGCGGGGTCGAGCGCGATGGCCCTGGAGTTCGCGCCGGTGGAGAGGCCCCGCACGGGCACCACGGCGGAGCGGTAGAGCAGCGGGCCCCCGTCGCCGATGGCGGGGTTGCCCGGGTAGGCCTGGAAGAGGTTGATCGAGGGCTCGGAGCGGGAGACGGTCATCCAGGTCGAGCGCGCGGGGTCGGCGTCGCCCGCGCGGGGCAGGAGCGCGGCGTCGGTGAGCCCGAGGGAGACCCCCCCCACCACGTTGAGGAGCACGGGGGTGCCCGTGCCGCCGCTCGCGGCGCGGTCGCGGATGAGCGACGCGCGGCCCTGGTTGTTGTCGGTGTTCTGGTGCGTGACCAGCACCCACCCGCGGGCGGGGTCGATGGAGAGCGCGGAGGGGTCGGGCGGGAGCCGAGCCGCGGTGGGGCTCTGCGACTCGTCGACGCCGACGCGGTAGCCGTCGGAGCAGAGGCCGCCGGCGCCGTCGGCGCCGCACTCGAGGCGGCCCTGGTCGTCGGTGTCGAACCAGGTGACCGAGCCGTCGCCGCGGACGGCGACGTAGAGCCGCGAGCGGTCGGGGTACGCGGCCCAGGCGGCGTCGGCGGCGAAGGGGTTGACCTTGCGGGTCTGCGACGCGCGCACGAAGCCCGAGGTGAGGCAGACGTTCGAGCCGTCGCAGGTGATGTCGGCGGCGTCGGTGAGGCCCGGGCAGCGGCGGAGGGTGGGGTCGGCGGCGCGGGCTCGCACGCAGGCGAGGTCGACCGCGGCGACGGTGCCGCCGTTGTAGGTGAGGTCGAAGTCGGAGCTGACGACGTAGAGCCAGCGGCCGTCGTGGCCGACGGCGAGGGCCGTGGGGTAGAAGAAGCGGTCGAGCGGGGGGTCGATGCCGGCGTTGTCGGGGCAGGCACCGAGCGCCGCGCAGAGGACCGCCAGCGCGGGGACGAAGCGGCGGGCTCGGGTCATGAAAGCGCGCGCACGCTAGACGACGACCCCCGTGAATTCAAGGTCGCGCGAGGGTGCTACACGTCTGGGGTGTTCCGCGACGACCGAGAGGCGCTGAGGGCAGAGAACGAGGCGCTGCGCGGCGACGCGGCGAGGCTCGCCGCCGAGAACGCAGCGCTGCGGCGCGCCCTGCACGAGCTCTCCTCCGCCGCGCGCCCCGCGGCCCCCAGGGACGTCTACCGCGAGGGCCCCGACGCGCTCCGCGAGGGCGAGAGACTGATCGCGGGCGAGCACGGGCTGTTCCGCTTCCCCGCGTGGGCGGTGGCGGCGCTGCACCTCGCGACGGGCGGCCTCTCCTCGGCGATCTACTTCGGGGTGATGCACGACCGCCTGCCGCGCCTCGCGCACAACGACCCCGGCGCGGGCCGCGCGCTGGGCTTCCTCTTCATCCCCTACTTCAACTTCTACTGGTCGTTCTTCGCGCCGCTGCGCCTCGTCGACCGGGTGAACTTCCAGCTCGCCCTGCGCCGCGACCCCCGCCGCGCCTCACGCGGGCTCGTGATCGCCGCCGCCTCCCTCGGCCTCCTGGCCTTCTTCACCAGCAGCGTGGCCTTCATCCACGTCGCCTCCCCCGCGCTCCCCCTCGTGTGGCTCGCCTCGTGGCTCCTGCCCTGGGGCCTCGCGGCCTACGACCTCCAGCGCCGGGTGAACCAGCTCGTGGAGCTCGGCCCGCCCCGCCCCGCCGCGGTGACCCACGACGTCGACGTCGGGTATGAGCCCCTCACCGCGCTGCGCATCGAGGTCTCCGCCCCCGCGACGCACGACGTCGACGTCGGGGGTGACGTC
>JAEYZO010000264.1 GCA_023428035.1 Pseudomonadota bacterium
ACGCCGAGGTGGTCGCCGCCGCGGCCGACGACGCGGTCGACGCGGGCGCTGACGTGAGCGACGCGCTCGACGCCGCCGACGTCGCGCTCGACGCCGGCACCGACGCCCCCGTCGACGCCGGACCCGACGGCGCGCCCGCCGGCCCTGACGTCCCTGACGTCCCTGCCGTCCCTGACGTCCCTGACGTCCCTGACGTCCCTGACGTGCCCGCGCCGGTCGATGTCCCCGTGGTGCTCGACGACGCGGGCCTCCCTGCCGCTCCTACCGCGCCCGCGGGGGAGTGCACCGCGCCGGAGCGCGCCGCGAGCCCCGCCATCATCGTCGAGAGCGAGTTCGCCGACTCGCTCACCCCCGCCGTCGTCTGGAACGGCTCCGAGTTCGCCGTCGCCTGGAGCGACCAGCGCTACGCCACACCCGAAATCCATTTCGCCCGTCTGCGCGACCCCGCGAACCCCGACGCGGGCCGCGAGGTCCTGCGCGTCACCACCGAGGCCACGGGCAGCGCCGCCGCCAACGAGTCTCCCTCCCTCGCGTGGGACGGCGCCCGCTACTGGGTCGCGTGGACCCGCTCCGGCGGAGGCGCCCCCGCCGTGCGCGTCGCGTCGATCACCCCCGCGGGCGCGACCGGCGGCGCCGTCGGCGCTCCCGTCACCGTCAACACCGGCACCATGGGCTACGGCGCCCGCGCGGCGCTCATCGCGATCCCCACGACTGAGGGCGGCGGCCTCGCCCTCGCGTGGGAGGACGACCGCGCGGGAGACAACCCCGAGGTCTACTTCGCGCGCCTCGACGCGACGGGAGCCCGCGTCGGCGCCGAGGTGCGGGTCACCAACGCCGGGGGCCTCTCGGGCTCGCCGCGCCTCGTGCACGGCCCCGCCAACACCCTCGCGCTCGCGTGGGTCGACGAGCGCGACGGCGCGGGCGGGGACGTCTACTTCACCCGCCTCACCCCCGCGGGCGCTCGCGTCTCGGGCGCGACCGACCTGCGGATCACCCGCGACCCCTACGCCTCGACGCGACCGTCGCTGGCCTACGACGGCGCGGGCTACGGCCTCGCGTGGGAGAACGACGTCTCCACCCCCGACCGCCCCGCGGTGTTCTTCACGATCCTCGACGCGGCGGGGGCGCGGAGGGTGCCCGACCTGCGGCTGTCGTCGAACCTCCCCGGAGGCGCGGCGCGGCGACCGTCGGTGGCCTTCGGCGGCGGCGAGTACGTCGTGATCTGGGACGACACGCGCCCGCCGCACACGGGCGGCGACCTGGTGATGCAGCGGATCACCGCAGCGGGGGCGCGGGCGCACCGCGAGGCCTTCCTCTACGAAGACGGCGACGCCTCGCGCTGGCCCTCGCTCGCCTGGGGCGGCACGCAGCTCCTCGTCGCGTGGGAAGACTCGCAGTACGGCCACGCCGACATCTGGTTCCGCCGCGTGCTCACCACCGAGTGCCGACCCTGAGCGCCGCGCGCGCCGCAGTGGACGATGTCGGAGCTCGTGTCGACGCAGGTGCTCCCGCAGCGCGACGCAGCGCCGGAGAGACGCCCCAGGCGCGGACGCCTCACGGGGTGAGGGCGTGGCGTCGGGCGTACACGCGGCGAGAGAAGCCGGTCAACGCGACGACCCGGCCGTGCCCCCGACGTCGCGCTACGGGACGCACCGCCCGTCGACGCATCGGGGGGTCGACGCCGCGCAGGAGCCGTCCGCCGGGACCTCGTCGGTGAGCCCGTCGCAGTCGTCGTCGACCCCGTTGCAGACCTCGTTGGTCGGCGGGGCCGCCGCCGCGCCGCAGACGATCCCGTCGAAGAGCGCCGCGACCGCGGCGGGTCGCGTCTGGTTCGCGGTCGCCCCGTCGCCGACCTGCCCGAAGTCGTTGTCTCCCCAACAGCGCGCCGAGCCGTCGCCGAGCGCCGCGCAGGTCGTGCCGCGAAAGGCGGTGATGTCTCGCACCCCCGCGAGCCCCGCGACGGGGCCGGGCGCGCCCCGCGTGTCGGTGGTCCCGTCGCCGAGCTGCCCGCCCTGGTTGTCTCCCCAGCACCGCATGGCGCCGTCGCTCAACCGCGCGCAGGAGTAGTCCTCGCCCAGCGCGAGCTGCGCCACCCCCGCCACCCCGGCGACGGCCGTGGGGCTCCGACGCTCTGGCGCGGCGATGTCTCCGAGCTGCCCTCGCTCGTTCGAGCCCCAACAGCGCACCGAGCCGTCGCTCAGCCGAGCGCAGGAGTGCCGAAAGCCGCACGCGACCTCGACCGCGTCGGTGAACCCGAGGACCTGCACCGGCGACTCGCGCCGCGTCGCGGTGCCGTCTCCGAGCTGCCCGCGGTCGTTCGCGCCCCAGCAGAACACCTCCCCGCCCCGCCGCAGGGCGCAGGTGTGCGCCTCGCCCGCCGCGACCTGCACCACGCCCGACACGCCCGACACCTGCGTCGGCGTCGAGCGGTTCATCGTGCTCCCGTCTCCGAGCTGCCCGGCGGAGTTGTTCCCCCAGCAGCGCACCGTGCCGTCTCGGTGCGCCGCGCAGGTGTGGTAGAAGCCCGCCGCGAGGGGGCCGAGACCCGTGGCCGACAGCGTCGACGGGCTCGACCGGTCGCTCACCGAGCCGTCGCCGAGCTGCCCGTAGTCGTTGTAGCCCCAGCAGCGCACGGCCCCCGACGCGAGCCTCGCGCAGGCGTGCCGGTGCCCCGCGGCCACCTGCACCGCGACGCCGCCGAGCTCCACCACCGTCGGGCGCGGCCGGTGGGTGGTGGTGCCGTCGCCGAGCTGCCCTCGCTCGTTCGAGCCCCAACAGCGCACCGCCCCCCTCGCGTCGAGGGCGCAGGTGAACTCCGACCCCGCGCTCACCGCCATCGTCGCGCCCGCCGCCGTGGTGCAGCGGGTGGAGCCCGACCGGGCGCAGGCGCCCACCCCCGCCGTGCAC
>JAEYZO010000292.1 GCA_023428035.1 Pseudomonadota bacterium
TCGCCGAGGTGAACGGCGCGCCGGCGCTGGTGATCCGCGAGGGCGGAGCGGTGACGAGCGTGATCCAGCTCGGGTGGAGCGCCGGGGCGGGGGGGCCGCGCGTGGCGGCGGTGTACATGACGCGCAACCCCGACAAGCTGCGCGCGCTCGACGCGGCGTTGCGGGGCGGTGCGGTGGAGTGACGGACCGCGGTACCCTCCCCGCGCTCGCATGACCTTCAAGGACCACTTCTCCACCGGGTCGAGCGACTACGCGCGCTTCCGCCCGCGCTACCCCTCCGCGCTCTTCGATTGGCTCGCGTCGCAGTCGCCGACCACCGCCCTCGCGTGGGACGTCGCCACGGGCAGCGGGCAGGCCGCCGTCGAGCTCGCGTCGCGCTTCGAGCGCGTCGTCGCCACCGACGCCTCCGCCGCGCAGCTCGCGAGCGCCGAACGCCGACCCAACGTCGAGTACCGCTGCGAGCCCGCGGAGCGCTCGACGCTCGACGCCCAGAGCGTCGACCTCGTCACCGTGGCCCAGGCGCTGCACTGGTTCGAGCACGAACGCTTCTTCGCCGAGGCGTCGCGGGTGCTGAAGCCCGGGGGGCTCCTCGCGGTGTGGTGCTACGAGATCTTCGAGACCACCCCCGCCGTCGACGCGCTCGTCTCGCGCTTCTATCACGGTGTCGTGGGCTCCTACTGGCCACCGGAGCGTCGCTGGATCGAGACCGGCTACGCCGACCTGGCGCTCCCCTTCCCGCGCGTCGAGGCGCCCGCCTTCGCGCTCACCGCCCGATGGGACCTCGACGACCTCGTCGGCTATCTGGGAACGTGGTCCGCCGTGCACCGCTACCGCGCCGACCGCGGAGAAGACCCGCTGCCCGCGGTTCGCGGCGCGCTCGCGGAGGTGTGGGGCGACCCCGCGGAGGAGCGAGCCGTGTCGTGGCCGCTGAAGCTCCACGTAGCTCGCCGATGAGCGGGTCGTCCGTCAACGACGACGGCGACGCGCGACCACCACCCCCGCGATGCCCGCCATCGCGAGCACCGCGCCGAGGCCTCCGCCCGCGCGGGAGGGCGTCGCGCTGCACCCGATGCCGTTGGCGCTCGATCCGTCGCTGGGGTTGAAGCACACCACGTCGGGGCGGCGGTTCAGCTCCCGGCCGTAGCGGTAGGTGCGGTCGCGCATCCCGAGGTCGCTCGCGGCGAGCACGAGGTCCTGGTCGAGCGCGTTGGGCCCGAGCTCCGCGCGCAGGCGGGTGATCGTCGCGGTCGAGCCGAGGCCCTGGAACGCGAGCTGCGCGTCGTCGGTCACCACGCCCATCGGCCGGTTCGGGCCGCGGCTCGACACCTGCGTCGCGAGCTCCACCGTCGAGCGGGCCATCGGCAGCGAGGCCTCGGTGAGCCACAGCCTCTGCCCCGACGCGCGGTTCAGCCGGTCGAACTGTCGGGTGAAGTCCTCCGCGGGCGAGGTGGGCGCGCTCCAGTCGTAGACGAGGTCCTCGTGGCGCACCTCGCCGTTGGGGAAGTTCATCGCCTCCCAGCGCGCGCTCGCGATCACCGTGAGCAAGAGGCCCACCTTGTCGGCCACGCCCGCGGCGATCATCCGCAGTGGCAGGGTCGGCGACGCGCCGGGGGTGGTCACGCGCACGGGAGACATCCGGTCGATGCCCTCGCCCGGTCGCAGCCGCAGCGCGATGAAGTCCATGCGCAGGCCGACGTAGTGGTCGACGATGGGCTCGATCGCCTGCGGCACGCTGTAGCCGTTCGCGCGGAGCCAGTCGCGCAGCGCCATCGGGTCTTCACCCCGGAGCACCACGGTCTGGTAGGGGCCCACCACCTGCTCTTGCAGTACCACCACGCCCGCGTCGGCGGCGGCGCTCGGGGGCGCGTTCTGCCCCGCGCCCCCCGTCGCCCGCGCGTCGGCCTCGAAGTCGTCGTAGCGCGGACAGCTCGTGCGCGGCGGCGTCGGTCGGTTCAGCACCGGCGCCGTGAGGTTGTCGAGCGCCGTCAGGAAGCCGTTGTCCGCGAGCTCGATGCGCACCTCGGGCCCGTTGCGGATCGGGAGGATCCACGAGAACTCGTCGGGCCGACCGCTGTAGCGGAACTGGTCCCACAGCACGGTGCGCTCGGTCGAGATCGACAGCGCCATGCGGTGGTCGGTCACGACCTGCACGGCACCCGGCGGCGCGAAGCACCCCCCGCACGCGCGCGCCTCGACCGCGCCCGCCGTCACCGCTCCGCCCACGGCCAGGGTGGCTGCCCAGAGTGCCCAGCGCTTCATCGTCGTCTCTCCGTGCGCGCGGGAGCCCACCGTGAGACCCGCGACGCGAGGGCCACACTGCCACGCCTGTGCCAGCGCCGTCATACCCCGCGACCGCACGAAAATACCGCGGTCCGAGCGCGTTCTCGCTGTGCCAGCGGGTGTGCCAGTCAGCCTCCGGCGCGGGCCTGGGCGCGGGTAGTGACGCGGTTGATCGGCTGGAGCTCGCAGCCCTGGGCGCCGAAGCGCACCCGCGCGACGTGCCAGAAGTCGTTCTCGTCGACGCCGCGGTCGCCGTTGAGGTCTCGCTCGTAGCGCCCGGCGAGCTGCTCGCCGCAGTAGACCATCACGATCGCGCGGGTGGGGCCGTGCTGGCCGTGGGAGGAGTAGTAGTGCACGCCGACGTCGTGGTCCTCGCCGAGGTCGGGGGCGTCGATACGGATGTTCTCGGGCCCCTCGCCGTCGACGTCGTCGGTGTCGAGCCAGCGCTGGCGGGCATCTTCCATTTGCCCGTCGGGGCGCCGCGCGGCGTAGTGGCAGTCCTGCTGAGAGGTCCATTGAGGGCGCGGGCCGCGGGTCATGTGCAGGTCGACGTCGGTGCCGTCGGTGTTCCACGAGAGCTCGACGCGAAGGCCGTGGCCCGCCATCGCGACGGGGGTCTCGCACTGCGCGGTGCGCCCCTCGGCGTCGCGGGCCTCGGCCACGAGCACGTAGTCGCCGACGATCACCGAGGTGAAGGGCACCGCGGCGCCCACGGCCACCACCGAGTCGGTGTCGTTGGCGTCGTAGACCTGCGAGAAGCGGTACGCGCGGTTGTTCTGCGGCGCGGCGCGCACCGACCAGCGCACCCGAACGCCCTCTCCGCCGACCTGGGCCTGCAGCTGTACGGGCTGCCCCGCGAGGGCGCGCGCGGCGGGGGGGCAGATGATGGAGGGCGCTCCCCCCGAGGCGATCACCTGCGAAGGCGGCGGGCTCTCAGGTTCACCCGCGACCTGTAGGGGCGTGGTCGTGACCGCGACGTTCACCGTCGGAGGTGGGTGCACGGTGACGGTCTGAGTGCGGAGCGAGGGGCCGCAGCCCGCGATGGAGAGGAACGAAACGAGGATGGGGCTACGTCGCATGGTGGGTGCCTCCGCGCCGGGGGAACGCTCGTGGGTGGTGGGGGCTTACAGACGGGCGAGGCGCGGATCGGGCTTCGCGCGCTTGTCTCTCCCCGCGCGAATGGACTACGCCCCCGGTCGTGCGCCTGCGCCTCGTGCTCGCGGCCGCGGCCCTCGCTGGGGGCTGCGCCATTGATTTCGACCGCTACCACTCCGCGGGTGACGCGGGCGGCGCGGTGGACCTCCCCGCGGCGTCCCCCGACGTGCCGAACACGTCCCCCGACGTGCCGAACACGTCTCCAGACGTGCCGGTGACGCCCAGGGACGCGGGCGGGCCTCCGTTGCCGGCGCTCGCCGAGGCGCCGTTCACGCTCTGCGCCGAGCCTCCGCGCGACCGCGTCGGCGTGCGGGTGCTCAACGGGACGCGCTCTCGGCTGCACCTCTGCGTCGAGACTCCGGGCGGGCTCGCGCCCTTTCCGTTCATGTCGAACGGAGACCCGACCATCGGGTCACGGCTCCAGTCGGTGCGCCGCGTAGAGGCTGGGGACGGCCCGTGGGTGCGCTTCGTGGTGCGCTCGAACGTGGCGTCGTCGACGCGCTGCACCGACGCCGCGGGGAGCCCGCAGACGACGGGCGCGTTCCCGGTGGTGGCGGGCGGCGACTACACCCTGGTGATCGGCGACGGGTCGAGCGGGTACGAGGTGCGCTTCCTCCGCGACGGGGCGTGCTCGCTGCCGACGAGCGACAGCGACGTGCTGATGCGGGTGGTGAACGCGACGACGAGCCCCATCGAGGTGTCGACGTCGCGCAGCAGCTCGGCGCCGGGCACGGTGCGCTGGGCCTCGGTCACGCCCGCGGAGTACGGCGGCGGGGCCGACACCGACCGCGGCTACCGCCGGATGCCCGAGGCCGAGGAGGTGATGGTCGTGAGGGTCTCGGGCCAGTCGGGAGAGCTGGTCTCGCAGGGCTCGCTGATGTTGCAGTACGACGGCTCGTACCAGGTGGCCTTCGTGCGCGACACCGTGACGAGCACGGGCTACACGCTGGTGCGCTGCGGCAACGTGCGGATGAGCACCGACTACGTGACCTGCAACGCGATCGGCACCTTCTCGCGGTAACCGCCGCCCCCCGCTTCTCTCCCTGGAGAGGTGTTCCGGTGACGCGGCGCGAGCATGGTCGCGTCCTGAGGAGCGA
>JAEYZO010000340.1 GCA_023428035.1 Pseudomonadota bacterium
CTCGCAGCCGTTGGCGGGGTCGCCGTCGCAGTCGCCGAAGCCCTCGGCGCAGCTCGGGGCGCAGCGGCCCATCGCGCAGACCGCGGTCGCGTTGGCGAAGGCCGGGCAGGCCATCCCGCAGGCCCCGCAGTGCGCGGGGTTCGAGCGAAGGTCGGCCTCGCAGCCGTTGGCCGGGTTCATGTCGCAGTCGGCGAGGCCGTCTTCGCACATGCCCACGGTGCAGCCGCCCATCGAGCAGGCCGCGGCGGCGCCCGCCACGACGCAGGCGCGGCCGCAGGCGCCGCAATTCATCGCGCTCGACGCGAGCTCGACCTCGCAGCCGTTGGTGGGGTCGCCGTCGCAGTCGGCGAAGCCTGCGTTGCAGGTGAAGCCGCAGGCGCCCGCGGAGCAGGTCGCCGTCGCGTTGGGGGGCGACGGGCAGATGCGCCCGCAGCCGCCGCAGTTGTTGAGGTCGGTGGTGGTGTCGGTCTCGCAGCCGTTCGCCGCGCTCATGTCGCAGTCGCGGAAGGAGCCCGTGCAGGAGCCCACGGCGCAGGCGCCCATCGCGCAGGCGCCCTCGCCGTTGGTGACCCGGCAGGCGTTGTCGCAGGCGCCGCAGTGGGCGGCGTTGCTCGCCGTGTCGACGCAGCCGCCGCCGCAGCAGGTCTGCCCGTCGGCGCAGCGGCTGCCCGCGCCGCAGCCCATGACGCACTCGTTGCCGACGCAGCGCTCGCCCGAGGCGCAGTGCTCGTCGGTGACGCAGCGCACGCAGGTGCGCGACTCGGTGTTGCAGTGCAGGTCGGGGTTGAGGGTGACCCCGCCGTCTTCGTCGGGGGCGGCGCAGCCCTCGTCGGAGCGGCAGCCCCTCACGCAGCGGAAGGTGCGCGGGTCGCAGTGCTGGTCGGCGGGGCAGGTGTCGTTCAGGGGCGAGCACTCGACGCACTGCCCGTTGCTCGGCTCGCAGACGTAGAAGCCGAACTCGTTGCCGCGGCAGTCGTCGTTCGATCGGCAGCCCGAGAAGGGGGCGTCGGGCCGCGGGCCGCCGTCGACGCTGGGCGCGTCGAAGCCGACGGAGCCGTCGGGGAGCGGGGTGAGCGCGTCGAGGCCCGAGGCCGCGTCGGTCGCGCCGTCGGCGGTGGAGACGCCCCAGGCGTCGGGGCTGATCCCCGAGGGGATCGACTCGGCGCCGCCGCTACAGCCGTAGACGACGAGCGCGAGCGCCGCTCCGAGGGTGAGAAGGCGACCGGGGTGGCGGTCAGGCGACATCGTGCGGGCTCCCTCTGCGTGGTACCGGTGGCGAGGCGTAGGCCGACCGATGCTAAGGGCTCCCCGCGCCGCGCTGCAATCATGCGGCCCCCGCGCCGCAGACCGAGCCTCGCCCGAGGGGCGACCTGCGCCGCTACGAGATGCCGTAGCCCTTGAGCTTCTTGTGGAGGCCTTCGCGGGTGATGCCGAGGGTCTTGGCGGTCGCCGACTTGTTGTTGCCGTGCTCCCTGAGGGCCTCGATGAGGAGCCATTTCTCGATGTGCTCGATCATCTCCTTGAGGGTGCCCTTGGGGGGCCGGATGCGGTCGAGGAGGCCCTCGATGTTCCGGATGCGCGGCGAGAGGTGCTCGGCCATGACGTAGCCGCCGGGCTCGCTCTGGATGACCAGGCGCTGCACCTCGTTCTCGAGCTCGCGCACGTTGCCGGGGAACGAGTAGCTCATGAGGAGCTCGAGGGTCTGCTGCGAGAAGCCCGCGACGGGCTTGCCGAGCTCCCGCGCGTACTTCTTCAAGAAGTGCGAGCACAGGAGGGGGATGTCCTCCCGGCGCTCGCGGAGCGCGGGGATGCGCACGGGGAAGACCTGCAGGCGGTAGTACAGGTCCTGGCGGAAGCGCCCCGCGGCGACCTCGTCTTCGAGACGGCGGTTGGTGGCGGCCACGATGCGGGTGTCGACGGTGCGGGTGACGCCCGACCCGAGGGGGCGCACCTCGCCCTCCTGCAGCACCCGGAGGATCTTGGCCTGCAGCCCCAGGGGCATCTCGCCGATCTCGTCGAGGAAGAGCGTGCCCCCGTCGGCGAGCTCGAAGAGGCCCTTCTTGTCCTCGGTCGCGCCGGTGAAGGCTCCCTTCTTGTGGCCGAAGAGCTCGCTCTCGAGGAGCGTCTCGGGCAGCGCCGCGCAGTTCTGCGCGATGAAGAGCCGGTCGCGACGTCGCGACTGGTAGTGCACCGCCGACGCGACGAGCTCCTTGCCCGTGCCCGTCTCGCCCTCGATGAGCACGGTGACCTTGGTGTCGATCACCTTGGTGAGCTTGTCGAAGAGGGCGCGCATCTCGCGGCTGTCGCCGATGATCCCCTCGAACTTCTTCTGCGCGCGCTCCTTCAAGAAGCTGTTCTCGCTCCGGGCGCTCGCCTCGGCCGACCGCACCCGGCGGAAGAGCTGCGCGTTGGCCACCGCGAGCCCGGCCTGCTGCGCGACGAGCATCAAGAGGTCGAGGTCGCGCTCCTTGAAGACCCCCGCGCTGGCGCGGTTGTCGACCTGCAGCACCCCGAGGATCTCGTCGCCCTTCCAGAGGGGCACGCCCATGGTCGAGAGGATGCGCGCGCCCATGATGCTCGCGGTCTCGCCCACCTCGCTCAGCGCGTCGGCGGCGAGCACCGCGGCGCGCTGCTCGACCACCTTGCGCACCACGGATTTCGACACGGGCACGGGCTCCATGGGCGACCCGGGCTTGCCCCTCACGCGGGTGGTGACGGGCACGTACTGCGGCCGCTCGGCGCTCTCGTCGCGCAGGTGCACTGTGAGGTGCGTCGCGCGGGCGACGGTCTCGAAGACCGCGCCCTCGATCGCGTCGAGCACCTCGTCGAGCTCCAGGCCCGCGGAGAGGCCCTCGAGCGCCTTGAGCACGGCCTTGAGGGTGATGGGGTCGCTCTCGACCGACTGCCTCGCCTCGCCCACCAAGGCCACCGGGCGCATCGCGACCACGCGGGCCTCGGGCTCCTCGGGCGCGGGCACCGTGGGGCCGCGCATCACCGAGGGGTTGGTCGCCGCGAGCGCCGAGCCCGTGCGGGGGAGGAAGGGCGCGGGCGGGTGCGACGCGGGCTCGAAGCTCACCCGCACCACCACCGACTGCTCGGGGTCGCCGAGGAGGAGCCGGTCGCCGGGCAAGAGCTCCGCCTCGAACTGGCAGTGGGCGTCGACGGCGATGGTGCGGCCGTCGCGCGCGATGCGGGAGCCGTTGGTGCTGCGGAGGTCCCTGAAGCGCACGACCCCAGACTCGGGCGTCACGCGCAGCACCGCGTGGGCGCCGGAGACGTGCCAGTCGGGGAGGAGGAGGTCGGAGTTGGGCGCGCGGCCGACGGAGATCTCGAGCCCCTCGTTCTCGACCACCCGCCCCCGCGCCTCGCCCTGTTCGACCTCCAGCCGGATCACGGCGCGGGAGCCTACCAGAGAAGCGCGGGGCGGGTGCAGCGCGCGATCACGAGCGGGAGCGCATCCGGGCCATGAGCATCTGGGCCTCGAGGTGCATGAGCGACTTGCTCTCCTGGCCGCGCTCGGCGGCGATGACGGCCTCGAGGCGGGTGACGCACTCGGGGCACCCGGAGGGGGAGAGCGAGTCGAGGGCGGTGTGGATCGACCGGCGCACCAGGGGGTCGGGGTGGTCGGCCTTGGCGAGGAGCGCGGTGCGCGCGGCGGCGGCGTTCGCGCCGGCGGTCCACGCGATCATGTAGGCGGCCTTGCGCACGACGGCGCTCTCGCGGTCGCCGAGCTTGCCGGTGTAGCAGGCGAGGTCTCCGTCTTCGCACTCGCGCGCGACCGAGGCCACCGAGCGGATCGTCTCGAGCTGCCGCTGCACCTGCCCGATCTCGCGCTGGGAGTCGGGCGACTCGCGCAGGAGGGCCTCGAGGTCCGCCGCGGTGCGCGCGGCCTCGCGGTCGAACTGCGCGAAGGAGTCGCGCCGCACGGCGCTCGCCAGGGGCATCAGCAACCCGATGCGGAAGGCCGCGGTGTTGGCCGCGCGGAGCTGCTGAGAGGCGAGGCGCTGGGTGATGAGCCCGACGGCGCGGGGGTCGCCCAGGAGCACCAGGGCGGGGGCAACCGCGGGGGCCATGTCGTCCTCGCCGCCGGGGGTGCCGCCGCGGAACACCTGCGCGATGGCGTCGAAGATCTGCCCCTTGCGGGCGTCGGTCGCGGGCAGCGCGAGGCCCGTGTAGGCCAGGGCCTCGGCCGCGGCGCCGCGCACGTTGGGCGTGGTCTGCGCGTTGCGCAGGAGCCCGAGCAGGAGCTCCACCGCGCGCGGGTCGGCGAAGTTGCGCAGCACGTCGATGGCCGTCGACTCGCGCATCCCGTCGGGCACCGGGGGCATCCCGGGCACCGAGGCGTAGGACTGCAGGAGCGCCTGCACCTCGAGGTTCTGCCCCTCCACCGTGGCCATGAGCCTGGGCACCGAGGCGTCGGCGCCGAGGCGCACCAGCGCGCGGAGGCAGTTGTTGAAGGCGTTGGCCCGGCGCACGTTGAGGTAGAGCCCGTAGACCAGCGCGTCGACGACGTTCTGCGAGCTGTCTCCGAGCTCGCCCAAGGCGTGGGCGGCGGCGCGCGCCGAGAGGATCTCCTGCTGGTCGATAGGGCGCTTCAGCACCCGCACGAGGTCCTCGACCACGGAGCGGTCGCCGATCCTTCCGAGGGCCTGGATGCACGCCTCGCGGATGCGCGGCGCGTTGCCGGTGGTGCCCGACGCGCGGTCGATGGTGGCGCGCAGGCGCGTGACGATCTGGGCCTTCTGCGGGTGCTGCGCGAGGTCCATGTCCTTCAGGGCCTGCGCGGCGGAGAGGGCCACGCGCTCGCTGTCGCCGTTGCCGGGGGAGAACTCCAGCGCCGTGAGCAGCGCGGGCACGGCCCTCGGGTCGCGCGAGTCGGTGAGGATCACGATGGCCTCGCGCCGCGTCGCGATCTCGTCGCGGTGCTCAAGAAAGGCCCGCGCCACCGCGGGCAGCGCCGCGTCCAGGAAGGTCCGCACCTCGGGCGCCTGGCGGTTGTCGTTCGCCGCGGCGAGCTTCGAGCGCCACATCTCGTTCAGCCGCCGCAGCGCGCCGGGGCGCTTCGAGGTGTCGTCGAGCTTCTTGACCCAGGTCTGCGGGTCGGCCTCGTTCTCACAGCCCGTCGCCGCCGCGGCGCTGAGCCCGAGGAGTGCAACGAGGGTCAGTCGGGTGATGGCTCCCTTGGCGCGCATGGCTCTCCCTCCGCGGTGACGCGGTCCATTGGTGCCGCGCAGGGTAGTCGCCGCCGCGCGGTCTTGTGAAGACGTTCGCGCCGCGATGGGGCCTTGCCAGCGGTGACGGTGGATGGTAGAAGCGCCGCCGTCCTCGGGGATTCTGCCGTTTCGCCCTTCCGAGCCCCTCGAAGACCGTCGCGCCGGGTGTCGCCTCCGCGTCCCCGCTCCACGACGCGTCACGGTCGGTCCTGACACCGCCGCGGCGCGCGCCCGAAGAGAGCTTTTCCCTCTCTCCGAGCGCCGACCCGGTGAAGGCCAGCGACCCTTCAAGACCGTGATGGAGGTCGATCACAAGACCCACCCCCGCGCCCGGAAGGGCGTCAGGTGGTGAGTCCCCCGTGCGCGTCGACCTCGCGAAGCTCAAATCCAGACTGGAGCCCCTGGCTACGGCGCAGGGCGCCGAGCTCGTGGCCCTGGAGTGGATGCAGGGCCCGGGGCGCGGCCTCCTTCGGGTGACGATCGACCTGCCGGGCGGTGACCCGCGGCTCCCTCGCGACCCGGCGCGGCCCGGCGCCACCGCCGACCTCTGCGCGCGGGTGAGCCGCGCGGTGTCGGCCTCCCTCGACGAAGAAGACTTCACCGAGATGGCCTACGACCTCGAGGTGAGCTCCCCCGGGCTCGAGCGCCCGGTGCAGAAGCGCGAAGACTTCGACCGCTTCGCGGGGCTCGCGGCGCGCGTGAGGGTGAAGCCCCCGCGCGACGGCCGGGCGAGCTTCGAGGGCGCGCTCCGCGGCACCGAAGACGACCCCTCGGCCGCGGGCGGCTACGTGGTGAAGCTCGAGACCCGCGAGGGCGAGCTCAAGCTCCCGGTCGGGGGCGTCACCCGCGCGAACCTCTGTGAGATCCCTGCGCCGACGGCGAAGAAGCCGCCGCGCGCGCGTGCCACCAAGCCGAAGCCCGTGAAGGGAGACGGCCCCACGTCGGGCGGCTGAGAACCGCCGCCCCCGTTGAAGGTGAGAACCCGTATGGCAGCGAAGCAGACCCAGGCCCCAGCGATCCCAGCCCTGAACCTCAGCGCCACGCTCGACGCGGTCGCGAAGGACAAGGGCATCGACCGCACGGTGCTGGTGCAGACCCTCGAGAGCGCGATCCTCTCGGCGGCGCGCAAGCACCTCGGCGGCGCGCGCGAGCTGGTGGCGCGGTTCAACGAGCGCGACGGCGGCGTCGACCTCTTCCAGTACATGAAGGTCGTCGACGTGGTGACGCAGCCCGAGCAGGAGATGTCCTTCGAGGACGCCAAGCGCCTCGGGCTCGACGCCGAGGTCGGCGAGCAGCTCGCGTTCCAGGTCTGGTACCGCCCCGAAGACAACAAGAAGGCCGAGGAGCAGGACCAGGTCTTCGGCGACGTGCTCCTGCTCAAGACCGTGCGCAAGGGCTTCGGCCGCATCGCGGCGCAGGCCGCCAAGCAGGTGATCATCCAGCGCGTGCGCGACGCCGAGCGCGAGATCGTCTTCAACGAGTACAAAGACCGCAAGGGCGAGGTCATCACCGGGATCTTCCGGCGCTTCGAGCGCAACGACATCATCGTCGACCTCGGGCGCACCGAGGGCATCCTCCGGGCGCGCGACCAGGTGCCGCGGGAGAGCTACCGGCCGGGCGAGCGCATCGTGGCCTTCGTGAAGGAGATCGAGCGCGAGGCCAAGGGCCCGCAGGTGATCCTCTCGCGCGGCGACACGGGGCTGCTCATCAAGCTCTTCGAGGCCGAGGTGCCCGAGATCTACGAGGGCATCGTGCGCATCGTGGCCGCGGCCCGCGAGCCCGGCGTGCGGGCGAAGATCGCCGTGAGCTCCCGCGACTCCGACGTCGACCCGGTGGGGGCGTGCGTGGGCGTGAAGGGCTCGCGGGTGCAGGCCGTGGTGCAGGAGCTCCGCGGCGAGCGCATCGACATCGTGCCCTTCGACAAGGACCCCGCTCGCTTCGTCTGCAACGCCATCGCGCCGGCCGAGATCTCGCGCGTGGTCATCAACGAGAGCGACAAGGCGATGGAGCTGGTGGTCCCCGACGACAAGCTCTCCCTCGCGATCGGCCGCAAGGGGCAGAACGTGCGCCTCGCGTCGCAGCTCACGGGGTGGAAGCTCGACATCATCTCCGACAGCAAGTTCAAGCAGATCGAGGAGGAGAGCGTGAACGCGCTCTCGCTCATCGCGGGGGTCACCCCGGCCATCGCGCAGACGATGTACAAGCTCGGCTTCCGCTCCCTCGAAGAGGTCGCCGAGGCCGGCGCCGAGGAGCTCGCGGGCATCCCGGGCCTGGGCGGGGCGGAGAACGCCGACCGCATCAAGGCCGCGGCCGAGACGGCGATGGAGGAGCAGCGGCAGGTGCGCATCCGCGAGGCCTCGCAGCGCACCGAGCCCCTCACCGAGCGCGAGCGGATGATGTTCGTGCGCGGCGTGGGCGAGCACACGATCAACCTCCTCGAGGTGGCGGGCGTGAAGACCGTCGAGCAGCTCAACTCCACCAGCGAGGAGACCCTGCTGCGCGAGACGGGGCTGGGCTTGAGGAAGGTCCGGCAGATCAAGCAGGGCGCGACGGCCTTCGTGGGCACCGAGCAGCGGGTGATCGAAGAGGCCCGCCGCGCGGCGCGAGCCGAGCTGCGCCCGCAGGCGCACCTCGTAGCGCAGCGAGGGCTGCCACGAGCCGGCGCTCGGCGTGATGCGCACCGTGCGCCCGTCGCCCTCGAGGCTCGCCTCGTACGCGAC
>JAEYZO010000905.1 GCA_023428035.1 Pseudomonadota bacterium
CGCCGACGCCGCGGAGACGGCGGGCGCGAGCGACGCGTGGGTGCCCTTCGCGCGGGGCGTCGCGAGGCTCGACGGGGGCCGCTGGGACGAGTCCTCGGCGCACTTCGCTGAGGCCCTGCGACGTCGACCGGGCTGGCCCCTGGCGTCGGTGTACGAGGTCTGCGCGCGAGCGCTCTCCCTGGCGCGCGGGGGCGAGTCGCTCGCGGCCCTCGACCTCGCCGCGACGCTGCGTGCCCCCCTCGACGGGTGGGGCGACGACGCCGAGAGCCTGCGTCACCGCGCGGAGCTCGCGAGGGCGCAGGCCCTGCGGTGGGTGCCGGGTGAAGAGCACCTCGCGCGGGAGCTGTGCGAGTCGCTCCTGCGCGCGCTGGGGGAGGTCCCCGCGGGTGACCCGCGGAGGGGCTCGGGGGAGCTCGACCGGGTCGAGGGCAACGCGCTGCTCCTCCTCGCCGAGCTCGCGAAGGCCGCGGGGGATGACCTCGCCGCGAGGGAGGCGTGGTCTCGCGCGAGGGCCTTCGAGGGCCCCATCGGTCGCGCGGCGAGGGCCCGCGGCGCGCGAGGCGACTGAGCCGCCGCGGGTTGTGGTACGAGCCCACGCTCATGAGCACGGTCGAGGGAACGAAGGTCGCGGTGCTGGGCGCCGGCACCATGGGTCACGGCATCGCGCAGACCTGCGCGGCGGCGGGCTACGAGGTCGCCCTCTCCGACGTGAGCGAGGCGGCGCTGGAGAAGGCCCGCAAGGGCATCGCGGGCTCGCTCGACCGGATGGTGTCGAAGTCGAAGCTCAGCGCCGAGGCCCGCGACGCGACCCTCGCGCGGGTGCGCTTCGTGACGAGCATCGAGTCGGCCGTCGAGGGCGCGGCGGTGGTGGTCGAGGCCGTGCCCGAGGTGATGTCGCTCAAGCGCGAGGTCTTCGCGAAGGTCGACGCCGCGGCGCCCGCGGGGGCGCTCCTCGGGAGCAACACCTCGTCGCTGTCGATCACCGAGATGGCCGCGGGGCTCGCCGACCCTTCGCGGCTCGTGGGCCTGCACTTCTTCAACCCCGTGCCCGTGATGGAGCTCTTGGAGATCGTGCGCGGCGTGCGCAGCGCTGAGTCCTCGGTGGAGCGCGCGCTGGAGCTCGCGAAGGCCATCGGCAAGACGGCCATCGTGGTGAGGGACGTGCCGGGCTTCGCGACGAGCCGGCTGGGCGTGGCGATCGGCGCCGAGGCGATGCGCATGCTGGAGTCGGGCGTCGCGTCGGCGGAGGACATCGACCGGGCGATGGAGCTGGGCTACCGGCACCCGATGGGGCCGTTGAAGCTCACCGACCTGGTGGGCCTCGACGTGCGCCTGGCGATCCTGGAGCACCTGCACCGCGAGGTGGGCGAGCAGTTCAGGCCGCCGGCGATCCTGCGGCAGATGGTGAGGGCGGGGAGGCTCGGGAAGAAGTCTGGCGAGGGCTTCTACCGCTGGGGCGCCGACGGCAGCGCGACGCCCCTCGCGGTGAGGTGAAGCGCTACGGGATGCCCGAGGGCTGCAGCGCCGTGGGGTAGTTGCAGCTCGGGATGGAGTCCATGCGCACGGCGCCGTCGCGCTCGGGGTAGATGCAGCGCAGCGGCGAGGTGCACTCGGCGTTGCGGGTGCAGGTGCGGTAGAGGCACAGCGCGCGGTTGTCGTTGCCGGGCCCGAGGGGCAGCGTGGCGGCGCTGTCGGGGCAGGCGGTGCTCACCGCGAGGTTCATGTAGCTCCCGCAGAGGCCGCGGGTCATGTCGGTGTTCGACACGCGGAAGCACACCCCGCGGCACTGGGGCAGGCCCGAGGTCTGCACCTCCTGGGGGTCGCAGGGCTCGCCGTCGGGGCGCAGCGCGAGGTTGGCCGGGGCGCTGGAGCAGAAGCCCGTGCGCACGTTGCAGCGGTTGGCCGCGCCGCCGCTGCTAGACACGCCCACGCACTGCGAGTCGTTGGTGCAGAAGGGAAAGCACCCGGCCGCGTCGGGGGCCGCGGTCTGCTGCTCCCAGAAGCCCGTGCAGACGTAGCCCGGGCGGCAGCCGCCGGTGGACTCGGAGGTCGCCGCGGTGTTGCACGCGCGGGTGCACACGCCCTGCCCGGGATCGAGCATGAAGGGCGCGCCCGAGAGGCAGGTGCTCCCGGGGCCGCCGCACTGGCTCTGCTCGGTGCTGGTCGTGCCGTTGTTGCAGACCCCGGTGCAGAAGCCGACGGTGACGAGGCCCGCGCACTGCAGCTCGCCCGACGCTCCGCAGGTCTCGCCCGAGCAGGGCCCTCCCGCCGCGACGCCGGTCGCGATGGCGGCGCAGCTCGAGCCCGAGCAGGTCGAGCCCGGCGCGCAGGCCCGGCCGCAGGTGCCGCAGTTGGACGGGTCGATGGCCGTGTCGACGCAGCGCCCGCTGCACGCGGTCTGCCCCGAGGGGCACACGAGCTGGCAGCGGCCGCCCACGCACGACTGCCCCGTGGGGCAGCGGTTGTCGCAGGCGCCGCAGTGGATGGGGTCGATGCTGGTGTCGACGCAGCTCCCGCCGCAGGTGGTGCGCGGCGCCGCGCAGGTGCTCGTCGACATGCACGCGCCGCCGGAGCAGAACTGCCCCGAGGGGCAGGCGTTGCCGCAGGCGCCGCAGTGGGCGATGTCGGTGCGCGGGTCGACGCAGGCGCCGGAGCAGAGGGTGCGCGGCGCGGTGCACATCGACGTCGGCGCGCACACGCCGCTGCTGCAGAAGTTGCCCGAGGGGCAGGCGTTGCCGCAGGCGCCGCAGTTGGCGTTGTCGTTGAGGGTGTCGACGCAGATGGAGCCGCACATCGCGCGCGGCGCGGCGCAGGCCGAGGCCGCGTCGGAGGGCTCGCCGGTGTCAGTGGTCGGGTTGCCCGCGTCGGTGGCCGGGTTGCCCGTGTCGGCGCTGGGGTTGCCCGCGTCGGTGGTCGGGTTGCCCGTGTCGGCGGTGGCGCCGGCGTCGTCGGTGGTGATGGGGCCGGTGCCGCCGGTGCCGCGCGCGGAGCAGGCGGCGCCGCCGAGGGCCGCGCAGAGCGAGAGGAGAAGGAAGGGATCGAGTCGTCGGGACATCGGGAAGGGAACACCTCCGTTCGCGCCGGGGCTCTCCGGGCGCGGCGGGGCGCACACTAGGCAGATCGCGTCGAAGGTCAAGGAACGCCCGGGATCGCGGCGCTACGGCGTCAACGACGCGTCGGCGTCGCCGGGGTCGAGGTCGAGGGAGCGAAGACCAGCGGCCAGGTGATCGTCACGGGCGCGCCGGCGGTGGGCGCGAAGCGCAGGGAGCGCGCGCGGTACAGGAGGCACGCCGTGAGCGCGGAGTCGCCGGTGGTGTCGTTCGCGACGGAGGCAGCGGTGACGCGGCCGTCGGCGCCGACCACGACGGTGAGAGAGACGCGGCCGCCGAGGTCGGGCCGCGCGCGCAGCGCCCGCTCGTAGCAGGCCCTGAAGCCCGCGGTCTGACGTCGCACGACGGACATCACCGCCGCGCGGTCGAGGGAGCCCTCGCCGCCGTAGGACGCGAGCGGCGCGGAGAGGCGAGCCTCGCTGTACACGGCCCGTCGACGGAGGGAGAGGCTCCCCGCCGAGGCGCCGTAGCCAGCGCCGTGGCCGAGGGTGCCGATGGAGCCGACGCCGACGCCAGAGCCGCCGTAGCCGACGCCCGAGAGGCCGAGCCCGCCTCCCACGAC
>JAEYZO010000454.1 GCA_023428035.1 Pseudomonadota bacterium
TGACCTGGTTGAGCCGCATGGCGCGAGCATCACACCGCGGGAGCCCCGCTACGAGGGCCTTGAGAGCGGGAGCGAAGGGGCGTAGTGCGACGTCATGGCGGATCGCTCGGGAGGCTTCCTCTGGCTCACGGTGGCGTGCGCGGCGGCGCTGGGGGCGTGCTCCGAGGGAGCGACCGCGACCATGGACGCGTCCACCGAGACGGACCTCGGCGTCGACGCGCCCGCCGTGACCGACGTCTTCGACGCGGGCGGCGACGCGGCGGACACGGGCGCTGACTCGGGCGCCGACGTCCCCCGCGACGTCCCGATGGACCAGGGCGCAGACGCGAGCGACGTGACCGTCGACGTGGGGAGCGACGCGGCTGAGGCCGCGGTCGACGTCGGCCCCGACGTGCCCGCGTGCCCTGCGGGGCAGACCCGCTGCGACGGGGCCTGCGTCGACCTGCAGACCGACCCGCTCCGCTGCGGCGGGTGCGACGCGGCGTGCCCCGTCCCCGCGAACGGCTCCGCGTCGTGCGCGGCGGGGGTGTGCGGGCGCGCCTGCAACGCGGGCTTCGCCGACTGCAACGACAACCCCGCCGACGGCTGCGAGTCGTCGCTCTCCGCGGTCACCTCGTGCGGAGCGTGCAGAGCCCTCTGCCCCGAGCCCGCGAACGCGAGCGCGACCTGCGCGTCGGGGGCCTGCGGGATCTCGTGCGCGCCAGGCTTCGGCGACTGCGACGGCGACGCGGCGAACGGCTGCGAGGTGCCCTTCGCCTCCTCGGTGAACCACTGCGGGACGTGCGGCCGCGCGTGCCCCACCGGCCCGCACGCGACCTCGTCGTGCGCGGCGTCGATGTGCGCGGTCCCCTGCGACGCGGGCTTCGCCGACTGTGACGACGACCCCGCCACGGGCTGCGAGGCCGACCTCACGGCGACGAGCTCCTGCGGCGCCTGCGGGGTGTCGTGCTCCGCGGGGCAGGAGTGCCGCGGGGGCGCCTGCGTCACCCCGCGCTACGCGTCCTTCGTGTACGCGCCGGGCGCGGGCACGCTGCACGTCTACTCGCCCACCATCAACGCGGTGCGGCTCACGCTCGACGTGGGGACGGCCACCCCCACCACGCTCACCACGCTCGCGTTCTCAGGGAGCGGGGCGCTCTCGACGAGCGTCCCCCGTGACGGGGTGGTGCGCGCCGAGGGCGACGCGCCCTTCGTGCTGTGGGCGCACGACGGGGTCTCGGGCGACAAGGTCTCCGCCGCGGGCGACCTGGCCGGGAGGCAGCGGGGAGGCGACCTCGTCGCGTGGGGAGGGAGCCACGTCACGGTCTTCACGGGCGAGGTCGCGCCGTCGTCGGTGCGCGTGCTGCGCGTGGCGGCCCCGGGCGTCGAACCTACCGAGGTCGCTACGTGGACGCCGGGCGCGAACCAGCACCGCGCCTTCGCGGTGGGCAACGTCTCGGCGGTGTACCGCGTGCTGGCGACGGGGGGATCGGTCACCGCGTCGGGGCAGCTCCTCAACGAGACCTACAACCACTTCGGCTACGTCCCCTCGGACGAGGGCGGGTGGAGCGGGACCTCGTTCCGCTACGCGGAGCCCGCGGGGGCGCCGGGCGTCCGTCGGCTGATGGTGCAGTCGCTCACGCCGGGCGTCGACGTGACCTTCACCGTGGGCGCGACGCCCACCGCGCGGCGGCTCGACGCGGCCTTCGCGGTGACCTCCATCGACTTCCCCGCCGACACGCTCGCGCGCGCCCAGACGAGCGCCGCGGCGATCGCCTGGATCGAGGCCGACCCGGGCAACGGCTGCGACGGCACGCTCCTCGACAGCGACCTCGTCCCCTCGGTGCGCGGCGAGACCTACGACACCGAGTGGAGCTTCCGCACCAACCTCGCGGTGACGACCTGCTTCGTCACCCGCCGCGCCGACATCGACGCCCTCGCCTTCGCCGACGGCACCGTGGTCGAGCTCTACGCCGAGGGCGCGACGACGCCCGCGAGCCGCGTCACGATCAACCGCGGGCAGCGCGCGCGGCTCCTCACCGACGCAGACCCCAACCGCCTCGTGAGGGTGGTGACCTCGCGGCCTGCGCGGGTGCAGATGTCGCACGACGGCTTCCAGTTCGTGGTGCGCGCGCCCTCGGTCACGACCTACGAGTGAGCGCTGGTCAGCGTCGGGCGAGGGTGCCGCTCTCCAACTCCCAGTACGAGCCCGAGGCGCGCTTCGGCGCCCAGAGGTTCAACCCCAGGTGGATGAGCGAGCGCTCCAGCCGCTCGACGTAGAAGCGCGCGGGGCGGGCGATGAGCGCGGGGTCGCTGCGCTTCGGGTCGCAGACCTCGGCGATGTCCCTCGCGGTCTGGCACTCCAGGTAGAGGAGGGAGCCCGTCATCGCGGCGAGGTGATCCATCGCGCGCAGGGCGTCGGCGTCAGCGAGGTAGGGGAGCACGCCCTGGCACACCACCAGGTCGAAGCGCTCACCGAGCTTCTCCCGCGCGATGTCGAGACGTCGGTGCCCGAAGCGCTCGCAGGCGAACTCGCTCACGTCGGTGGAGACGTAGCGGGTTCCGTCGCGGTGGCGCGCGAACCAGTCGCGCCAGAGGCCCGCGCCCGCGCCGACCTCCAGCGCCGAGCCGAGGGTGACGCCCTGCGCGTCGGCGGCCGCGGTGACGAAGCGACACAGGCGAGCGGCGTCGGCGGCGCCCTGCGCGCTGCGCCCGTGGGGCCCGTAGAAGCGCTGGAAGTACTCGGCGTCGAAGGCGTCGCTCACACGGCGGAGGGTACATCGGGGGTCCTCGTCCCCGCGCGCCACGCTCACGCGCCCGACAGGAACCTCTCCGCCAACGCCACCGTGTACGGCGGCATCTCCTGCATCGGGTAGTGGCCCACGTTCGGGAGGCCCACTACCTCCAGCCGCGCGCACAGCGGCGTGAGCGCTGCGAGCACGGCGTCACGGCGCATCACCGGCGCGTCCTCGTCCCCCGTGATCGCGAGCACCGGCGCCGCGATGGGCGCTGTCGGGTCGGCGAGCCCGTCGCGCGCGTACATCGCGATGTACCCGGCGGCGGCCTCGGCGTCGGAGCGCTCGACCCACCGCCTCGCCTTGCGCTCCGCCCAGCCCGCGCTGAGCCGGCCGGTGAAGCGCTGACGGATCATCTCCTCGCGCTTCGCGTCGTCGCGCGCGGTCTCCTGCGCCTGCGCGAGCCACGCGTCGTCGGCGCCGAAGCCCCGCGGCGGGCCCGGCGTGACGAGCACCAGCTTCTCGATCCTCTCGGGCCGCGTCTGCCCGAGCTGCATCGCGGCGTAGGTGCTCATCGAGTGCCCCACCACCGAGAAGCGCCCCCACCCCAGGTGGTCGGCGAGAGACAGCACGTCGGAGACGCACTCGGCGAGGTCGTACGCGCCGGCGTAGCCCCGGGAGCGGCCGTAGCCCCGCAGGTCCGCGAAGACCCAGGTGAAGGCGACCTCGTCGAGGTAGGGGCGCGCGTCGTCCCAGGTCGAGGTGTCGCAGATCCAGTCGTTGAGCACGATGACGCGGCGCGGGCCGTCGCCCACCCGCGCGTGCCCGAGCGCCCGCTCTCCCATGCGGCGCACGCTACCACGCCCGCCCCGCGCTCGATTGTTCGCCGATCGCGTACGACCGTGTCTCAAACATACCGCTTCTCCGTGCGTCGGGGATGTCGCAAGGTGGCTCGTGTCTGGCGATGCTCCTCGCCGACGCACGGAGGTCCTTCCCATGAATGACGCGCACCTCGACCGTCACCGCGCCGCGCGCCGCCGCGCCCTTCGCGCCGCCGCCGCCGTCGCCACCACCGCGCTGAGCGCCCTCGCGTGCTCGTCGACGGTGAGCCCGATCGACACCGCCGAAGAC
>JAEYZO010000469.1 GCA_023428035.1 Pseudomonadota bacterium
TCACCGCTCACCGCCGAGGCCCCCGTCGCGCAGCCCGTCGTGCCCGCGCAGCCCGCGCAGAACACCGCCCCCGCGTGCCCGCGCGACATGGTCCTCGTCGAGGGGGAGTACTGCACCAACGTCGACCAGCGTTGCCTGCGCTTCGTCGACCCCACCGAGACCATGCACCGCTGCGCCGAGTTCGCCCCCTCGCGCTGCACCGGCCGCCGACGTCACGTCGCCGTGTGCATGGACCGCTACGAATACCCCAACCAGCCCGGCGTGCACCCCCAGGTGATGGTGAGCTGGTACGAGGCCCAGCGCGCCTGCGAGACCCAGGGCAAGCGCCTCTGCACCCAGGCCGAGTGGACCTTCGCCTGCGAAGGCCCCGACATGAACCCCTACCCCTACGGGCTCAACCGCGACTCCAACGCCTGCCGCATCGACCACCAGACCGTGCGCCCCGACCGCGCGCGCCTCGGCAACCCCATGACCTCCGCCGACGAGAGCGCGCGCTTGTACGAGGCCGTGCCCTCGGGCTCGATGGCCCGCTGCGTGAGCTGGGCCGGCGTGCACGACATGACCGGCAACGTCGACGAGTGGGTCGTCAACGAGACCGGCCAGCCCTTCAACTCCGCCCTCAAGGGCGGCTGGTGGGGGAACATCCGCGCGCGCTGCCGCCCCGCCACCACCTCGCACAACGAGGGCTTCGTCTACTACCAGATCGGCTTCCGCTGCTGCGCCGACCCGCGGCGGCCGTGACCGACTACTCCTTCCAGCTCCCGATGCGGA
This sequence comes from Pseudomonadota bacterium, assembly GCA_023428035.1. Taxonomy (GTDB): domain Bacteria; phylum Myxococcota_A; class Polyangia; order Polyangiales; genus JAEYZO01. Next base: position 772 of record JAEYZO010000469.1, read on the forward strand.
TCCGCGGCGCGCTCTGCCGCTCGTCCCAGGGGTCTCCCACCCGCCACGCGACCTCGCCCGTCACGCCCCAGCCCACCTCGGCGCAGCGCCTCCCCTCCCAGCGCATCCAGAGCAAGCCCCCCTCGGGCTTCGCGGCCTGATCGAGGCAGCACACGTTGGTGATCGCCCCGTCGTCCCAGTGGAGCGAGGTCGCGTGCGGCACGTGCAGGTGCCCCGCGAGCACCCACTGCGGCTTCAAGCGCGTCACCAGCGCCGCCGCGTAGGGGTTGCCCACCATCGCCCAGTGCCCCGGGCGGATCCCCCGCGCGCCCACCTTCGCCACCACGCTGTCGCTCCCCGCGACCCCGCGCGGCCACTCGTGCAGGAGCAACAGGTCCGCCTCCTTCACGGCCTTCACCGCGGCGACGTCAGCCGCGCGGAAGTACCCCGCCTGCCGCGAGTGCTCCGGCCGCAGCGCCGACAATCGCGGCCGCTCGTAGCGCGTCGGGGCGTAGATCCCCGACAGGTACGCCACCTCGATCCCCCGCAGCGTCTTCGCCCCCGCGAGCCCGAGGAACTCCACGTTCGGGATGAGCGCTCCCCCCTCGGCCAGGGGCTCGAGCTCCTCGAAGCTCTCGTTGTTGCCCCCCACGAAGATGAACGGGCGCTTCATCGCCCGCTCGCCCGAGGCGTAGGCCGCGAACTCCGCGGGGAGCGCGCGCTTGGCGGCCTTGCGCCGGTGGTCGTCGGCCTTCGAGAAGGTCTCTACGTCACCGACCGAGAGCACCAGCTCGACGGGCTCGCCCATCGCCCCTTCGAGCTGATCGACCCACTCCTCCACCCGGAAGAACCGACCGTGGACATCACCGACCACCGCAACCAGCATCGCGCTCGCCGGGAGGGAGCCTACCACCGACGCGAGGCCCCCCCCGCACGGCATTCGTCCGCGAGGGTAGAGATCGCCTGGGATTCCGGGCGTTTCGTCAGCCCTTCATCACCCGGCGCTTGAGCAGCACGTAGCCCACCAGGAGGATCGCCGCGGTCGCGAAGATCGGCAGGGTGTACTGCGACAGGATCGCCTTGCCCTCGTGGACGATCCCCGCGGCGTCGAGGTGCGCCATGCGCACGCCCACCACCCAGCCCGCCGCCGTGAGGAGCGCCACCCAGAGCCCCGCGCCCAGGCCCGTCCAGAGAAGGAAGGAGCGCATGGGCATCCCCGCGAGCCCCGCGGGGATCGAGATGAGCTGACGGATCCCGGGCAGGAGACGGCAGAAGAAGGTCGCGCCCACCCCGTACCGCAGGAAGAGAGACTCCGCGCGGGCGAGGGACTCCGGCGGGAGGAAGAAGTACTTGCCGTACTTGTCAAGGAAGGGCCGACCCAACCGACGGAAGAGCACGTAGTTCACCAGCGCGCCGAGGAGCGAGCCCACGATGCCCGCGATCACCGCCAGCGTCGCGTCGAGGCCCGGCGAGTGCAGCGTGAGAGAGCCCCGCGCCGCGAGGAAGCCCGCCGGGATCATCACCACCTCGCTCGGGAAGGGGATGAACGAGCTCTCGATGGTCATGAAGAAGACGATCAGCACGTAGCCCCAGGTCGGGGCGATGGCGATGACCTGATCGAGGTAGCGGATGAGCAGTTCCGTCATGGCTTTCCTTGGGCGCAGGGCGCGCGGGGGGCGCGATAGGAACCCCATCCCAATCGCAGCGTCAACAGCGCGGCGCGGGCGCGTCCGAACGCCCCGTGATGACATTCCCGGTCACGCGCGTTGTGGGTCGCCGCGCCCGCCTCCGCTACCATCGCCCGCGATGATCGGACGGTTGCAGGGCGCGGTGGTCGACGAGGCCCCCGACGGGTCGGTGGTGATCGATGTCCACGGCGTGGGCTACGAGGTGCTGGTGCCCCTGGGCACCCTGGGCCGCTGCCCCCGCGACGGAGAGAACAAGGTCACCCTCGCGGTGGTGACCCACGTGCGCGAAGACGCCATCACCCTCTTCGGCTTCGCCGACGACCGCGAGCGCCTCGCGTTCCGGATGCTCACCGCCGTCGCGGGCGGGGGGCCCCGCACCGCCGTCGCCGTGCTGGGCTCGCTCCCCGCGACGGACCTCATGACCGCGGTCGCGCGCGGAGACGTGAAGCGCCTGCAGGCCGTGCCGGGCGTGGGCAAGCGTATCGCCGAGCGCCTCGTGCTTGAGCTCAAGGACAAGCTCACGGGCCTCCCCGCGGGCGGCGCGTCGAGCGCGGCGGCCACCGCGTCGAGCGCGAGCGCCCCCGCCGCCTACGCGAGCGCCGGCCTCGGACCCGGGAGCGCCTCGGCGCAGCTCGTCGCCACCCTCGAACGATTGGGCTTCAAGACCGTCGAGGCCGAGCGCGCCGCCGCGGAGCTCAACCACCGCGCGGCGGAGCCCCTCGACGCCCTCGTGCGCGACGCGCTCAAGCTCCTGGTGAAGTGACCCTCGCGGGCCCGTCAGGGAATGTCACCCGACGGAGGAGCCCGTGGCGCCGCGGTGGGCGTTGGGAGATAGAGTGAGCGGGTCATGGCGAAGCGCGAGAAGACACCCGAGGTCGAGCGGAGCGAGGCGACCACGGCGACGGTGACCTCCGACGACGAGCGGCGCAGCGACTACGCGCTGCGGCCGAAGACCCTCGACGAGTACATCGGCCAGGAAGAACACCGCGAGAACCTCAGGGTGTTCGTGCGCGCGGCGAAGAAGCGCGGCGGGCACCTCGACCATGTGTTGATCTCGGGCCCCCCCGGGCTCGGGAAGACCACCCTCGCGCTGATCCTCGCGAACGAGCTGGGCGTGGCCGCGCACACCACCGCGGGGCCCGCGATCGAGCACAAGGGCGCCCTCGCGGGGATGCTCACCAAGCTCGAGCCGCGGGACATCCTCTTCGTCGACGAGATCCACCGGCTCACCCCCATCGTCGAGGAGAACCTCTACCCCGCGATGGAGGACTTCAAGATCGACCTCGTCACGGGCGACGGCCCCCACGCGACGACCATCCCGCTGAGCCTGCAGCCCTTCACCCTTGTGGGCGCGACCACCCGCACCGGGCTCATCACGGGGCCCTTGCAGTCCCGCTTCGGGATCATCATCCGACTCGATTTCTACTCGCCCGAGAACCTCGCCGAGATCGTGCGGCGGAGCGCGAGGCTGTTGGGCATCGGCGTGGCCGACGACGCCGCGCTCGAGATCGCCCGGCGCTCCCGGGGCACGCCCCGCATCGCCAACCGCCTCCTGCGCCGCGCGAGGGACTTCGCCGAGGTCGCAGACCTGCCCGAGGTCGACGTCGCCACCGCGCGCCTCGCCCTCGACCGCATGGGCGTCGACAAGGCCGGCCTCGACGAGATGGACCGGCGCCTGCTCTCGATCCTTATCGACTACTACGACGGCGGGCCCACGGGCATCGAGACCCTGGCCGCCGCCCTCGCCGAGCCCCGCGACACCATCGAAGACGTGCACGAGCCCTACCTCTTGAGGGAGGGCCTGCTCGCCCGAACGCCCCGGGGCCGCGTCGCGACCCGCCGCGCCTACGAACACCTTGGCATCGAGGCCCCGCGCAGGCAGAAAGAGGGTCAGGGGACGCTCTTCGAATGAACGATCGCAAGACGCCCAACCCGCTCACCTCTACGGCCCGTCGGCTGCGCGACCCGCACGCCGACCTCCTGCGCGACACCCGCGGGCTGCGCCGAGAGCTCGCCGCCGCGCGCGAGACCTGGCTCGCGGCCCTCAGCCTCGACAAGAAAGAAGAGACCCTCTTCGAGCTCGAGATGCTCCTCAAGGCCATCGCCTGCTGGGGCAACCCCCGCAACCACCCCGCGCGACGTCCGCTCCCCCGCCTGCGCGACCGTGACTTTCGCCCCCACCTCAACGTCGCCCTGCAGTGCGTCGACCGCGCGCTCGAGCTCTGCGACCGGTTGTTGGGCCCGGGCAAGGCCGGCCCCGGCCACCTGCGCCACCTGCCCCTGGGCTTCAGCGAAGAGCCCCGCGCCGCCGAGGCCCGCGAGGCCCAGCTCGAGAGCCCCGTCGACGCCCTCGCCGCGCTGCGCCACGCCCTCGCCACGCAGCGCGAGGTGATGCTCGGCCTCTCGGGCCTCGCGACGGTGCCGTGGCGGGTGTTCTACGCCTCGCTCCAGGGCTCGCTGCGCGAGGTCGCGCGCAACACCTACTTCAACCCCCTCGCGCTCTTGGAGTTCCGCCCCGAGTACGACCGCGTGCGCGCCCTCGAGGTGCTCGAGTGCATCCAGTTCATGGAGCACGACGCCGCCCACCGGCTCGTGGCCCTGGCCTTCCTCGGGCACTTCCGCCTCCTGCGGCTCCTGCAGCTCGCGCAGGCCACCGCCGTGAGCTCCGCCGAGGGGGCGACCCGCGCGTGGGCCCTCCTCGCCGCCGCGCGCGCCGAGGCCCGCGCCCTGATCACCGTGCTCCGCCACCGCGCGCCCTCGCTCCTCGGCGACGCGATCCAGCAGCACACCCTGCGCATCCCCGCGCCAGACCTCCGCGCGCGCTTCGACGGCCTCGCCCGCGAGACCGACCGCGCCGCGCGCCTGCGCGGCACCCTCGACGCGATGGGCGCCTCGCTCTGGGCCGAGCTCCGCCGGGCCTTCGAGCAGCGGCTCCCGCCTTGCGAGCCCGAGGTCGACGCGCGCGCCCTCGGGGCGGCCACCACCGAGGCCACCGCCGCGCTGCGCGACGCGCTGATGGCCAACGTGACGGGCCTGGTGCGCGCCCTGCGCGGCGTGGTCGAGCCCGAGCGGGTCTTCACCGACCGCGGCGCGCGCAAGGCCGGCTCCGAGCGGCTGCGCCAGTCGACCTGGGCCTTCGCGCTCGTCACCCGGGCCTTCGTGCTCCGCGCCCGCGAGGCCCGCAAGGCCGACGCCGACCTCTGGTCGTCGGGCCCCTCGCTGCGCTTCGTGCGCGACTACCTCGGGTACTTCGGCGCGATGGGCCGCGCCCTCGCGTGGGAGACCGACTACGCCCACGCCGACCGGCTCTCGCTCACCCTCTACGCCCTCGCCGACGTCGACTGGCTCGACGGCCCGCAGCTCGACGCCGCCGTCGCCGAGTGCGAGGCCTTCGCGGCCTGGCTCTCCGACGCGCACGAGAAGACCTCGAGGCGCGACGAGCTCGCCGGGGCGCCCTTCGACAAGCGCGACGCGGCCGAGGCGCTGCGCGCGTACATGCGGCCCGAGCACGCGACGGGCTGACGCGCGTCGACCCTGGACAACCGCGGCGCGCACCCCCCGGGGCCGAGGCACTCTCTAACTCCCCGAGAGAGTCGTGACGCACACCAACCACCGACCCGAGCGCAACGCCCTCACGCCGTTGCCGACGCCCGACGCGCAGCGCATCGCCGCGCTGGCGAGCTGCGGCGCCCTCGACGGAGAGTCGGAGCAGCTCTTCGAGAACGTCTCGCGCCTGGCCGCGCAGGTCTGCGGCGCGTCGATGTCGCTGGTGTACCTGGTGGGCCGCGGGCGGGAGTGGTTCAAGCAGCGCGTCGGGCTCGGCGAGCACGACGGCGACCTGGGGCGCTCGTTCTGCGCGCACGCGCTCGCGACGAACGCGCCGGTGCTGGTGCCCGACGCGCGGCTCGACCCGCGCTTCGCGGAGCACCCCTTCGTGGCGAGCGAGCCCTTCGTGCGCTTCTACGCCGCGGTGCCCCTCACGATCGACGACGAGCTCGCCGTGGGCGCTCTCTGCGTGTTCGACCAGGCGCCGAGGTCGATCACCGAGGTCGAGCTGGCGGCGCTGCGCTCCCTCGCGCGGGAGCTCGAGCGCACCCTCGACGACCGGCGGAGGATCGCGTCGTCGCCGCCCCCTGAGGTCGCGGCCGCGGTGACCTCGGCGGCCTCGGCGC
>JAEYZO010000915.1 GCA_023428035.1 Pseudomonadota bacterium
CGAGCGGTGACGCGCCCCCCGTCGTGAGCGCCCCTCCCGCGCGGCCGACGGAGCCTCCCGCGACGATCACCCCACGCTTCGTCGCGACGCCTCCTCCCCGCGTCACCGAAGGTGGAACCCCCGTCACCCGCGTGCTCGCCTGGGTCACCGTGGGCGGCGCGGCGCTCGCGCTGGGCTCGGGCCTCGCCGCGATGGCGATCCGCGACGCCGCCGCCGAGACCTGGAACGACGACAGCCAGTGCCTCGCCGGCGGTCGCACCCGCGAGCAGAACTGCGCGAGCGACCGCGAGCTCGCCAGCACCGCCAACGGGCTGATGATCGGCGCCTTCGTCGCCGGCGGGGCCTTCGCCGTGGGCGCGGCGGTTCTCTTCCTCGCGTCGCCCTCGTCGTCGCGGGAGCGGCCCGTGCGCGTCTCCTTCGACCTCGGCCCGGGCCGCGCGGGCGTCGGCGTCTCAGCGCGCTTCTGACTCCGCGCTCACGGCGATCGCGATCTTCCCCCGGGTGCGGCCCGTCTCGATCGCGCGGTGCGCGTCGGCGATGCGCTCCAGCGGGATCACCTCCGACACCGCGGGCTTGATCGCGCCCGCCTCGCACAGCGCGACCAGCTTCGCGAGGCGCTCGCCGTCAGGCACCCGCACCACCGTCGCGTAGCGCGCGCCGTGACGGAGCCTCGTGACCGCGGCGCGTCGCACGAGCCCGAGGCCCACCGCGAGCGCCCCGAAGGAGGGCCCCCACCTCGTCGCCGCCTCGGGGAGCCCGGTGTTGATCGACACCAGGGTGCCGCCGCGCTTCACCACCCGCAGCGAGCGCTCGAAGACCTCTCCGCCGACGGCGTCGAGCACGAGGTCCTGGGGCTCCAGCGCCGTGGTGAAGTCCTCCGCGGTGTAGTCGACGACGCGGTCGGCGCCGAGCTCGTGTACGAAGCCTGCGTTGCGCGCGCTCGCGGTGGTCGACACCGTCGCGCCGAGGCTCTTCGCGAGCTGGATCGCCACGCACCCCACGCCCCCCGCGCCCGCGTGGATGAGCACCGACTGCCCCGCGCGGAGGCGCCCCGCGTCGACGAGGCAGCCCCACGCGGTGAGCCCCACCAGCGGGAGCGTCGCGGCCTCGGCGAAGCTCCACGCTCGGGGCTTGATCGCGAGGGCGCGCTCGTCGACGGCGCACAGCTCCGCGAAGGTGCCGGGGCGTCGGTGCGTCGGGCTCGCGATCACGGCGTCGCCGGGCTTGAAGCGCGTCACCCTCGGGCCGACGGACTCCACCACGCCCGCGAGGTCCATCCCCGTGATCCAGGGGAGCGGCCAACGGATGACGGCGCGCTGGTAGCCCGCGCGGATCTTCGCGTCGACGGGGTTGATGCTCGCGGCCGCGACGCGCACCAGCACGTCCCTCGGGCCGGGGGTGGGTTCAGGGACCTCGTCGATCCGCACCGCCTCGGGCGGGCCGTAGGCGTGGAGCCTCGCTGCGCGCATGGGCCGCTTCGTACTACAACCCCGCGCCATGCGTCGGACCTCGCTCGCCGCGATCGCCGTGCTCACCGCGGCCTGCAACCTCTCGGGCAACACCTCCACCGGCACGCAGACCCCCGCGACGCAGCCCAGCTCGGGCGCCTCCGCCGAGGCCGACGCGGGCGGCGCATCAGGCGACGAGGAGGTGCGCGCGCTCGTCACCGAAGCGCTCACGCCGCAGCTCTGCCCGAGGCTCCTCGGGTCCTTCCTGGGTCTCCCTGGCGAGGGCACCGCCGAGGGCCCCGCCGCGGGCACGCTCCCCTCCGCGGGGCGCTGGTGGATCCGCCAGTGCACCGCGCGCGTCGTCGACGGACGGATGCAGCTCACCCTCGGCGGCAACGGCTGGCTCTGGGTCGACCGTCAGTCCGACGGCTTCCGCGTGCGGCAGTACCTCCTCTTCGACGCGAGCGCGTCCTTCGGGGCCGACGTCACCGTGGGCTACGACCGCGCGCGCCGCGTGGCCTCGCTGTGGATGACCCCCCGCGACGGCGTCGCCGCGAACATCACCCCGCGCGGGACGGTGAGCGCTTCGCCCACGGGCTTCTTCTCTCGCCTCCTCGGCGGCGTGGCCGCGGTGACGGGCACCTCCGTCGACGAGCGCGCGCGGCAGCAGGCGGGCGAGCTCGGCTCGCGGCAGCTCCGCGAGCGGCTGGGCGTGGGCTTCACGATGACCGTGGCCCTCGACACCCGGCAGGTGGACTTCATGGTGGGCGCGCTGCGCCGCGGGCAGGTGCCCGAGCGGCCCTTCCCCGCGGCGGCGAACGGGCCGTGGGTGGTGAACCAGCGCTCGACGGTGTGGCCCGGCGGCCTCGACGTGGTCGGGCCCTTCGACCCGGTGAGCGACGGACGTCTCGGCCTCGACATCGCGCTGGAAGAGGGCGACGGCGCGGTGGTCACCGCCGTGTGCGCCGAGACCCTCGGTCGCTACCTCGACGCGCGCTTCCGCGACCCGGACGCGACGCCCGAGCCGCCGCGGGGAGCGCCGGTGATCGAGCTCGCGCCGGGGCAACCCGCGCAGCACGTCACGCTGCCCTTCAACGCGCCGGGCGCGGTCGACTCCCACGGCTGCCGCGTGGCGCTCTTGATGTCTCCGCGGGCGAACAGCGGGCTCGCCGCGAGGATGCGCTACCGCGTCGCGCCCGACCCCGCGGAGCCGAGCGCGACGCAGGCGCCGCGGCGGGTGCGGATCCAGGTGGTGGGAGCTTCAGTGCGCGCGACCAACCCGAGCGGTCAGCAGTGGGACGTGATCGGCGGAGAGGCCGACCTCACGGTGGTGACCGCGTCGGTGCCGCTTCGGAGAGAGGTCGACCGCAGCCCGGTGGTGGCCGACCGCAACGAGGCCCGGTGGGACCGGTGGCTGCCCGGCGCCTGGGAGCTCGGTCGGGACCTCCCGCTGCGCTTCACGGTCTTCGACGACGACGCCACGACGCGGGAGCTCGTGGGCTTCGCCGACCTGGAGCCGGGCGCCGTGCCCGCCGAGGCGGGGGAGGTCGCGTTGCCGCTGCGCTCGCAGGGCGCGGTGCCGGTGCAGACGGGCGTGCTGCGGCTGCGCGTGGAGCCGTCGCGGTAAGCGCTTATCGAAGCGGGTCGGGGCCTCGCCGGAAAGTTGTCGCCGCGCGCGCGGAGCCGCTACGCGACCCGGCATGGAGCACGGACGGGTCGGGGGTCGCTACCGGGTCGAGCGCGTCGCGGGCAGCGGCGGCATGGCGACGGTCTACCGCGCGACGGACCTCGCCGATGGCCGCCCCGTCGCGATCAAGCGCATCATCGACCGCCTCCGCGACGACCCCTACGCGCGCGAGCTCTTCGCCGACGAGGTGCGGGTCACCCGCGCCCTCGCGCACCCGCGGCTGGTCTCGCTGCGCGAACACGGCGAGGACGAGCACGGACCCTGGATGGCCCTGCGCTGGGTCGAGGGGCTCGACGCGCGGCGCCTGGTGGCCCTGCGGAAGGTCCCGCTCCCCACCGGCGCGGTGATGGCGATGGCGATCGACGCGCTGGGCGCGCTGCGGTCGATCCACGGCGCGGGGGTGATCCACCGAGACGTCGCGCCCGCCAACGTGCTGCTCGGCATCGACGGCACGGCGTGGCTCGCGGACCTGGGCCTCGCGCGCTCCCTCGCCCACGCGCGCGCCGAGGCGCCGGGGACCGTGAAGGGCAAGATCGGCTACCTCGCGCCGGAGGTGCTCCGCGGCGGGCTGCACGGCGTGAGGGCCGACCTCTATGGCTTCGGCGCGGTGCTATGGGAGTGCCTCGCGGGCCGCAGGCTCTTCGCCGACGTGATGGGGCAGACCGCGCTCGCGCGGGCCTTCCTCGAGTCGCCTCGCCCGCTGCTTCGCACGGTGAACCCGAAGGTGCCCGACGCGGTGGCGCGGGTGGTCGACGCGACGCTCGCCCTCGACCCCGACGCGCGCCCCCCGAGCGCGACGGCCCTCTCCGACGCGCTCGTGCGCGCGGCGCACCGGTCGGAGGTGACCCCCTCGCACGACGAGCTGGCGGTGGTCACCTGGGGCGCGGCGACCTTGCACCCCGAGGGGCCGCGGTCGATCGAGGCCCGACGTCGCTCGCGGCTGTCGCGCGCGCGCACGCTGCACGACCGCTCGGGCCAGCGCGTGGCGGTGTAGCGCGGCTACGACGCGAGCGTGGCGTTCGGGTGCTTCGCCTCGAAGTGCCGCACCGCCGCGGAGCCCACCGCGCGCACCGAGGCGGCGTAGAGCGCGGGCCGAGCGAGCCAGCCCACCACGGGTACGACCCCAGCGAGGGCGCCCACGGTCTTCACGCCGACGTTCTTCGCGCCGGAGAGGGCGACGAGCTTGAGCGCGCCGCGGTCGTCGAGGGGCTCGCCGTAGGCGCGGGCGATGTCGGCGACGAGCTTCACCTCGGCCGCGGTGATCGCCATCGACACGCCCGGGACGGGCACCATCGAGCCGAGGCCCGCGCCGCGGGCGTACTTCGAGATGAGCGAGTCGCAGTGTTCACGCGCCAGCATCGGGGTGGTGCCTCCGTCGTGGGTGCGCGGGACAGGGGTCGAACCTGCGACTGCCTGCGTGTAAAGCAGGAGCTCTGCCACTGAGCTACCCGCGCGTCGGGCGCAAAGGTCTAACGGGTTTCGCGCCAGAAGACCAGCGCCGCTACGGGGACGAGGGCGCGCCCACCCCGCTGCCCGAGGGGCTCGAGGGCGTGGACGAGGGGTCGCCCGGCTGCACGGCGACGCCGTCGCGGTACTCCAGCGGGCGCGGGCGGCCGCCGAAGAGCTGCTCGGCGTCGGAGAGCACCAGGGCCTCGCGCAGCACGTCGTCGATGTGCTCGGCGAGCACCACCCGCATGGACTTCAGCACCCGACGCGGCACCTCGCGCAGGTCCTTGCGGTTGTCCTTCGGGACGATGACCGTGGTGATGCCGCCGCGGTGCGCCGCGAGGAGCTTCTCCTTGAGCCCCCCGATCTCGAGCACGCGCCCGCGCAGGGTGATCTCGCCGGTCATCGCCACGTCGCGTCGCACCGGCGCGCGCAGGAGCGCCGACACCAGCGAGGTCGCCATGGTGATCCCCGCGCTGGGCCCGTCCTTCGGGATCGCCCCCTCGGGGAAGTGGATGTGCACGTCGACCTTCGAATAGAACTCCGGGTCGAGCCCGAAGGCCTTCGCGCGAGAGCGCACGTAGCTCATCGCGGCCTGAGCGCTCTCCTGCATCACGTCACCGAGCTTGCCCGTGATGATGAGCTTGCCCTTGCCCGGCACCACGGCCACCTCGTTCGCGAGGAGGTCGCCGCCGAAGGCCGTCACCGCGAGCCCCGCCGTGAGCCCCACCTCGTCGTGCTGCTCCAGCCGCCCCACCCGGTACTTCGGCACCCCGAGGAAGCCCGGCACGTCGCGCGCGTTCACCACGAAGGCGGTGTCGGGCGGCGAGGTGAGCACCCTCCGCGCGATCTTGCGCATGAGGCTCCCGACCTCGCGCTCCAGGCTCCGCACGCCGGCCTCGTGCGTGTAGTGGTTGATGATGGTGCGCAGCGCGCTCTCGGTCACCTCGACCTTCACCTCGTCGAGGCCCGCGTCGCGCCTCTGCCGCGGGACCAGGTACTTCACCGCGATGTTGAGCTTCTCGAACTCGGTGTAGCCCGTGAGCTGGATGACCTCCATGCGGTCCTGCAGCGGCAGGGGGATGCCGCCGAGGGTGTTCGCCGTGGTCACGAACATCACGTCGGAGAGGTCGTAGTCGAGGTCGAGGTAGTGGTCGTTGAAGGCCTCGTTCTGCTCGGGGTCGAGCACCTCCAGCAGGGCCGCCGCGGGGTCGCCCCTGAAGTCGACCGACATCTTGTCGACCTCGTCGAGGAGGAACACCGGATTGCTCGTGCCCGCCTTTCGGAGCGACTGAACGATCTTGCCCGGCAGCGCGCCGATGTACGTGCGGCGGTGCCCGCGGATCTCGGCCTCGTCCCTCACCCCGCCCAGGGAGATGCGGACGAACTTGCGCCCGGTGGCGCGTGCGATGGAGCGCGCGAGGCTGGTCTTGCCCACGCCGGGCGGGCCCACGAGGCAGAGCACCGGGCCCTTGAGCTTCTGCGTGAGCGCCTGCACCGCGAGGTGCTCGATGATGCGCTCCTTCACCTTCTTCAAGCCGTAGTGGTCCTCGTCGAGGATCTTCTCGGCCTCGACGACGTCGCGGCGCTCCTCGCTCTTCTCGTCCCACGGCAGCGCGAGCACCCAGTCGATGTAGTTCCGTACGACCGTCGCCTCGGCGCTCATCGGCTGCATCATCCGCAGCTTCTTGATCTCCTTGCGGACCCTCGAGAGCGTCTCCTTGGGCATCTTGCGACCCTTGAGCTTCTCCTCCAGCTCCTGGATCTCGCTCTTGAACTCGTCCCTCTCGCCGAGCTCCTTCTGGATCGCCTGCATCTGCTCGTTCAGGTAGTACTCCTTCTGGGTGCGCTCCATCTGTCGCTTCACCCGGGAGCGGATCTTCTTCTCCACCTGAAGGATCTCGATCTCGGCCTGCATCACCTCGTGCAAGCGCTCCAGGCGCTTCACCGGGTCGGCCATCTCCAGCAGCGCCTGCCGGTCGTTGAGCTTGATGCTCCCGAGGTGCACCACCACCGAGTCGGCGAGGCGACCGGGCTCGTCGATGGTCTGCACCGTGAGCAGCATCTCGGGCGGCACGCGCTTGTTGAGCTTGACGTAGGTCTCGAAGGTCGACTGCACCGAGCGCATCAGCGCCTCGATCTCGACCGACAGGGGCTCGGGCTCGACCACGGGCTCGACGTCGACGACGAAGTGCGAGTCGACCTCGTCGTGCCAGCGGCGGATCACCCCGCGGTGGCGGCCCTCCACCAGCACCTTCACCGTGCCGTCGGGCAGTCGGTGGAACTGGTGGATCGTGCCCACCGTGCCGTGCTCGTAGATGTCCTCCGGCGCCGGGGCGTTGGTGCGCGCGCGCTTCTGCGCGGCGAGGAAGAGCTCCTTGTCGCCCTGCAGCGCGGCGTCGATGGCCGCGATGCTCTTCTCGCGCCCCACGAACAAGGGCACGACCATGTACGGGAAGACGATGATGTCGCGGAGCGGCAGGAGGGGCAGCGCCTGCGCGGCCGAGCGCGCGTCGCCCTCGCCCTTGGAAGAAGACATCCGAAAGACCTCTCAGGGGGCACGCGCCGCGGCGCGTCGCCGAGCGTCAGGCGCTCTCGGCGGATTCCTTGTGGTAGACGATCAGCGGGGGCTCGTGCTTGAGGATCACCTCCTCGTTCACGATCACCTCTTTGATGCCCGACTTGCTCGGGACCTCATACATCACGTCGAGCATCGCGTTCTCGATGATGGCCCTGAGGCCGCGGGCGCCGGAGTGCCGCGCGAGCGCCTCGCGGGCCACCGCGCCGAGCGCGCCCTTGGTGAACTTGAGCTTCACCCCGTCCATCTCGAAGAGGCGCTTGTACTGCCGCTCGAGGGAGTTCTTGGGCTTGGTGAGCACGTCGACGAGAGCGTCTTCGTTGAGCTCGTGCAGCGTCGCGAGCATCGGGAGTCGGCCGATGAACTCCGGGATCATCCCGAACTTCAACAGGTCCTCGGGCTGCACCTGCGCGAGGATCTCGCCCAGGCGCTTCTCGCTCTTGCTCGGGATCTCGGCGCCGAAGCCGAGGTTGCGGGCGCTCACCCGGCGCTCGATCACCTGGTCGAGGCCCACGAAGGCCCCGCCGCAGATGAAGAGGATGTTCGTCGTGTCGACCTGGAGGAAGTCCTGCTGCGGGTGCTTCCTGCCGCCCTTCGGGGGGACGTTGGCGACGGTGCCCTCGAGGATCTTCAAGAGCGCCTGCTGCACGCCCTCGCCCGAGACGTCTCGGGTGATCGAGGGGTTGTCGCCCTTGCGCGCGATCTTGTCGATCTCGTCGATGTAGACGATCCCGCGCTGCGCCCGCTCGATGTCGTGGTCGGCGTTCTGCAGGAGCTGGACGATGATGTTCTCGACGTCCTCGCCGACGTAGCCCGCCTCGGTGAGGGTCGTCGCGTCGGCGATCGCGAAGGGCACGTTGAGGATGCGCGCCAGCGTCTGCGCCAGGAGCGTCTTGCCCGTGCCCGTCGGGCCCAGGAGCAAGATGTTCGACTTCTGCAGCTCGACGTCCTCGCCCGCGGCCTTGGCGTCGATGCGCTTGTAGTGGTTGTGCACCGAGACCGAGAGGATCTTCTTCGCCCTCTCCTGCCCCACCACGTACTCGTCGAGGATGGCCTTGATCTCAGCGGGCTTTGGGATCGGCGAGCTCCCCCGCAGCTCGTTGTCGCGGTCGACCTCCTCCGCGATGATGTCGTTGCAGAGCGCGATGCACTCGTCGCAGATGTAGACCGTCGGTCCCGCGATGAGCTTCTTGACCTCGCGCTGGCTCTTTCCGCAGAACGAGCAGCTCAGGTTGCCGTGGGGTTCGTCGCGCCTCGTCACCTTACCCTCATGCCTCGTGCGCACGGTGCGCGCCTTGATCCACGACCGCGACCGCCCCGCCCCTCAGGGCCATCACGGCGACCGCGGCGACGAAGGGCGAGTCTAGTCACGCCCACTGCAGCCCGGCAAGCAACCGCCTCGGTTCGGCGCGGGGAGAGATCGCCCCGCGCCGAGGCGCCGAGGTTCAACGGCGCTGCGCGTCCTTGCGGCTGGTCACGACCTCGTCGACGAGGCCGTAGTCCTTCGCCTCCTCGGCGCCCATGTAGTAGTCGCGCTCGGTGTCCCGTCGGATGCGCTCCGCGGTCTGGCCGGTGTGCTTGATGTAGATCTCGGTGAGCCGCGCGCGCAGGTGCAGGATCTCCTTCGCGTGGATCTCGATGTCCGAGGCCTGCCCCCGCACGCCGCCGAGCGGCTGGTGGATCAGGATGCGCGCGTTGGGCAGCGCGAGCCGACGCCCCTTCGCCCCCGCGCAGAGCAGCACCGACGCCATCGAGGCCGCCATGCCCAGGCACAGCGTGCTCACCGGGCAGCGGATGTATTGCATGGTGTCGTAGATCGCGAGCCCGGCGGTGATCACGCCGCCCGGGCTGTTGATGTACATCATGATCTCTTTGTCGGGGTCTTCGCTCTCCAGGTAGAGGAGCTGCGCGATGATGATGTTCGCGACGTCGTCGTTCACCTCGGTGCCGAGGAAGACGATCCGGTCCTTGAGGAGCCGCGAGAAGATGTCCCACGAGCGCTCGCCGCGGTGGGTGGTCTCGATGACCTGCGGGTACGGAATGAAGCTCGACGGCCGCATCGCTTAGTCCTCCTCAGGCGCCCTGCGCCGCCTCGGCGGGGGCGTCGGTGATCGTGGCCTTCGACAGCACAAAGGCCAGCACCTTGTCCTCGAGCACGCTGCTCACGAGCAGGTCTCGCTTCTGACCCTCGCGGTACTCCACCCGCAGGCGCTGCACCGCGCGGCCGGTCTCCCTCGACATCTCCTCGAGCTTGGCGTTGAGGTCGGCGTCGGTCACGAGGAGGTTGTTCCTGCGCGCGAGCTCCGTGAGGAGGAGCCCCGCCCTCACCCGATCCTCGGCCTCGGAGCGGACCTTGTCCTCCTCGACCGGCGCCCCGCCCGAGGAGAGCCGCAGCTCGCGCCGCACCTGCTCCATCACCTGCGTCGTGAGCGACGGCGGCGCCGCCACGGGGTTCGCCTTCACCAGCGCCTCGATGGCGTCGTTCTTCAGCTCGTCGTCCGAGCGCTCCTTCGCGGCGCGCTCGAGCTCGGCGCGCACCGAGGTCTTGAAGGCCCCGAGGTCCTCGTGCCCGAGGTCCTTCGCGAACTCGTCGTCGACGTCCGGGAGCACCTTCTCCTGGATGGCGGTGACGGTCACCTTCAGCGTCACGGCCTTGCCCGCGAGCTCCGCCTGACGGTGCGTGTCGGGGAAGTTCACCTCGACGTCCTTGGTCTCGCCCACCGAGGCGCCCTCGAGCGCCGCCTCGATCTCAGGGAGGAGCGTGCCGCGGCCCACCTCGGCGGTGCGACCCCGCGCGGCGAACTCGGCCTTCGCCTCGCCGTCGACCACCACGTCGAGGTCGAAGGTCACGGTGGCGGGGGCCTTCGCGGCGCGCGGGGGCTCCGGCGTGCGGAGCGTCGCGTGCTCGTCGCGGCGGCGCTCGATCACCTTGGCCACGTCGTCGTCCGACACGGGGTAGCTCTTGCGCGAGAGCGAGAGCGCGCCGCAGTCGATGGACTCGATGTCGGGCCGAACCTCGACGAGGGCGACGTAGCTCCAGTCGTCGGACTTGAAGAGGTCGCCGCTCGGCTCGACCTTCGGCAGCGCGACGGCCTCGAGGCGGTTCTCCTGCATCGCCGTCGGGAGGGTCTCGTCGACGAGCTTCTGCAGCACGTCGCTCACCACCCGGACGCCGAAGTACTGCTTCAGCACGCCGCGAGGCACCTTGCCAGGGCGGAAGCCCTTGATGCGCGCGGTGCGGTTCAGGTCGCCGTAGGCCTTGTCGAGGGCCGACGAGACCTTCTCCTTCGGGAGCGACACGAGGAGCGAGACTTCGACCGGGGATACGCGCGAGACCGTGACCTGCATGTGTGAGAACCGCCTCTCAGACCGGGTGGGAAAATCGAGGGGCGGGACTCTATCGGCGCGCCCATCGCTGTCAAGGCGACGTCGCGTCACCAGCGACGTCTTCCGCGGCCGCGCGAGAGCCTCGGCGCGTCGACGGCCCGAGGGGCCTCTTCGAGCGACGGCTCGGGCGCGTCGGCCGCGTCGGGGTGGGGCGGCAGCGCGATCCACGGCGGGGGCTCGCGCAGGCGCTCGGACTTCTTCGCGCGCAGGCGCTCGATCATCGCCTCGAGGTCGGGGTCTCCCCTGGGCTTGTGGTCGTGGCGTACGCCCTTGGCGCCGTTGCACCGGCCGCACGCGAGCGCGAGGTTGTCGAGCGCGTCGGCGCCGCCCCGACCGCGAGGCACGATGTGCTCCAGCGTGGCGCGCAGCGCGCGGTCGCCCTCGGCGGTCACCACGAGCTGCGCGTTGCAGTGCACGCAACGCCCCGCGAAGGCGGCCCTGCCCTGGAACTCCGCGGGCGAGAAGGTCGCGTCGGTCGCGACGCACCAGAGCATCTGGGCGCGGTGCCGCGCGCGAGACATCAGCCGCCGTCTCCCGTGGTCGACCCCGCGTCGCCCTCTCCCGCCGGGGTCGGCGGAGGCGGGGGCGACATCACCGTCGGCGCGGGCCTCGCGCGCAGCGAGCGCGTGAAGTCGATCACTCGCTCGAGGTCGGCGGGGCTGAGCCGCTCCCTGAACGAGGGCATGTGGTTGCGCGCGCCGTAGTTGCGCGGCGACGCGGGCTCGATCAACTGTGATCGGATCCACGCGCGGGAGCCCCAGCCGTCGAGGTCTGGCGCGTCGCGCTCGCTCGCCTCGGTCTCGCTGGTGTCGCCGGCGCCCTGGTGACAGACCGTGCAGCGCCGGTGGTAGATCTCGCTCCCCGTGGCCGCGAGGGCCGCGTCGGCGGGGGGGTCACCCTCCTCGACGCCCTGGCTGTAGAGCCACTCGCTCACCGCGCGCACGCCCTCCTCACGCAGCCGCCGGAGCTGCGGCGGCATGTCGTGGATCTCCGTGGCCCCGAAGAGCTCGGGGTGGTCGGGCCAGGTCACCACCGCGGCGGCCCAGCCGCGCGAGCCGAAGCCGTCGAGGCGGGGGCCGCGTCGCTGGCGGCTCATGCCCTCGACCGCGTGGCAGGTGCCGCAGTGCTGCGCGAAGAGCTCCCCCGGTCGAACGCGAGGGTCGTTGCGCACCATGTCGAGGGGGCCCTCGACGGAGACCCCGGCCCTCGCGAGCTCCCTCGCCCGCGCGGCGCGGCGGGCCTCGCTCGACTTCGCGGCGACGTACTCGGGGTCGGCGCGGGAGGCGTAGTGCTTCACCCCGAGCCAGCCCGCGGTCGCGACGACGACCGCTAGCGGGAGGTACACCACCGCCCGCAGCGCGCGGCCGCGGCCCTCGGCGTCGGTGTATGGGAGCGCGGCCACCCACGCGAGGATCAGCCCTGGCGCCGCTACGGTGCCGAAGAACTGCGCCGGCCCTGAGAGCTCTCGGAGGAGCTGCGACAGCGGCGCGAAGTACCACTCGGGCTCGGCGTGGTACTGGCTCTGCGGGTCGGCGGGGGCGTCGAGGGGCGCGCCGAAGCGACGCGCGAGGTAGAGCACCGCGGCCACCGCGACGAGCGACGCGACGGCGTCGCGCGCGGCCTGCCTCGGCCACCACGACTCCGCGCCCTCGCCGCGGCCGAGGCCGTGGTGGCGGAGCATCACGTAGCGGAGCCTGAGGAGCACCGCGAGCAGCGCGGGGAGCGCGACGACGTGCAGGGTGAAGAAGCGGGAGAGGGTGAGCGTGCCGTAGCGGGGCCCGCCGAGGAGCATCCCGCGGAGCCAGGGGCCGACGCCCGGCACCGAGCCCATGATCCCGGTCTCGACGCGGGAGGACCAGTAGCCGCGCTGGTCCCACGCGAGGGGGAAGCCCGTGATGTTCATCGCGAGCACGAGGCCGCCGATGGCGAGCGCGGCCCACCACATCGCGGCCCTGGGTCGACGGTGCTCGCCGTCGAGGAGCACGCGCAGCGCGTGGAGGCCCATCACCAGCACCAGCGCGTGGGAGGCGAAGTGGTGGACGCCCCGCACGACCGCGCCCCAGGGCGCGACCTCTTGCAGGTACCAGGTCGACGACCACGCGGTCTGCGTCGAGGGCGAGTACACGGTCATCATCGCCACGCCGGTGACGACCTCGACGAAGAGCAGCGCGACGAAGACCGCGCCCAGGGCGTAGCGCCAGCGCGCGCCGCCGTACACGGGTGTCGCGAGCCAGCGGCCGAGGGACGACACCCAGCCCGTCGCCGCGTCGAGGCGGTCGAGGGATCGCTGCCAGAGGGACATCCGGCTCAGCCCTCCTCGACGCGCTCGGCGGCCCCCAGGCGGAACTGCTTCCACTGCACCGCGACCGCGCCGCGCTCGACGCGCACGGGCAACGGGTCGAGGCCGCGCGGGGAGGGGCCCGCGAGCGCCGCGCCCGAGTCCGCGAAGCGGCTCACGTGGCAGGCGCAGAAGAACTCAGCGCCGCGACGCTCGATCAAGCATCCCAGGTGTGGACACACCGCGGAGAACGCCCTGACCTCGTCGCCCTCACCGCGCAGCAGCCACGCCGACCCCACCCGGCGCCGCGGGCTCACGCTCCACGCGTCGCGCTCTGCGCCCTCGATCGTGACCAGCGTCGGCGCCCCACGCTCGAGCTGCGCCAGGCGCGCGACCACGAACCACGCCCCCTCGCTCCTCGCCGCGCCGGGCAGCGCGCGGT
>JAEYZO010000514.1 GCA_023428035.1 Pseudomonadota bacterium
GGCCTGGGGCGTGGGTACGGCCGCGAGCGGGGCGTCGGGCGCGGCGGGCGCGGCGGGGGGCGGGAGCGACATCGAGCACCGCGCGACGGCGAACATCAAGATGGCCGCGGGGGCGAAGATCTCGGCCGTGGCGCTCGCGGGCTTCGACTACAAGACCCTCAACAAGTTCGGGGTGACCGCGGGGCTGGTGGTGGACTTCACCACGATCATGTGGTCGGCGTACTGCCTCTTGAAGTGGGAGGTGAAGTCGATGGGCACGGTGAAGACCGCCGAGACGCTCATGGAGATCAAGGCCAAGAAGGAGGGCAAGATGAGCTCCAACGCGTCGCTGACCTTCAAGGCCCCGATGATCAAGTACGTGGGCAAGCTCGAGGTCACCAAGACCACCGAGGTGCAGAAGGACGTCGAGCTGAAGGACACCCTCCTCGTCGACAAGGCCGCGCACGTCAAAGACAAGCTGCACGTGCAGAAGAACCTGACGATCAAGCAGACGCTCACGGTGAAGAGCGACGCGAACGTGGCCAAGGACATCAAGGTGCAGAACCGCACGCAGTGCGAGTCGGACTTCCTCCTCATGGCCCAGGCCGACCTGGCGTAGCGCGATGCCCACGCAGATCACCACCGAGTCGGACAACGACCTCTCGGACAACCAGCCGGGGCAGTGCTCGCCCACGGGTGACATCAACGTCGCGGCCTTCCCCGCGACGCCGCCGGGCCCCGACGTGGCGAAGCAGCGCGCGGCGGACCGCGCCGCGGGCGCCCCCTCGGGGGGAGACAGCACCAAGCAGGCCTTCGCCGTGGGCGTGCCCTACTCGGGCACCACCCTCGCCATCGGCAGCAGCGCGTCGGCGGGGGGCTCGGGGGTGTCTCTCACCACCGGGGGCAACGTGCTGGTCGACGCGACGGGCACGCTCACGGCGCAGTCGGCGGGGGCCTTCACCGCGCAGACCAACGCCGCGATGCAGCTCCTCTCGGTCGCGGGCACCAAGGCCCACGCGCAGGCGAAGTTCGAGATCTTCGCGGGGGGCGGCTCGGCCCCTGGAGCGTGCGGCGCGGGCGGCCCCGCGGGGGCGGGGCCCTCGAACCCCCCGGCCACCACCGCCGAGGCGTGGACCAACGTCGCCGCCAACGCCGTGGGCGTGCTCAAGGCCGCGAACGAGATCGTCGCGCTCAACAACACCGACGGCGACCTCGGCGTGCCCGAGATGTTCACGGTGTTCAAGACCCTCACCGACGTCTCGAACAAGGGGATGATGTCGAACGTCGCCCTGGTCGCCCCGAAGGGCTCGGGCGTGGCCGACGCGCCCAAGACCCTCGACGCCGTGTCGGGGGGATTGAACGTCGCGGGCGGCATCGCCAAGGCCATCGCGACGGGAGACATCGCCGGCGGCGTGTCGTCGGTGATCTCCGGGGCTTCATCCATCGCGGGGGCCTTCGGGCTCACCTCGGCGGCGCTGGGCGGCGGCGGCGGCGCGGGCGCGGCGGACATCGAGGCCCGCGCGTCGGGCTCGATCAAGCAGACCGCCAACGCCAAGGTCTACGGCAACGCCCCCGAGGGCATCGACTGGAAGACCGCGACGAAGTTCTCGGTCAACGCCGTCTCGAACGTCGACTTCGCGACCACCAACTGGGGCGCCTTCGCGGCGGCGAAGTTCGAGCTCAAGTGCGGCGGGCTCACCGAGGTCACCTGCCGTCGCTTCGAGTTCAAGGGCTTCGCCTCGGGCAAGGTCACCGCCGGCGGGCCCATGACCATCACGTGCCCGGCGAACAAGCTCGACGGCGCGCTCACGATCACCAAGACCCTGACGGTGGTGAAGGCCACGCACCTGCACGCGAAGCTCACCGTCGACAAGAACACGCACGTCCAGAAGAACCTGACCGTCGAGAGCAAGGCCGAGTACAAAGACCGGCTGAAGGTCGACAAGACGGGGACCTTCAAGAAGGGCGTGACGATCAAGGGCCGCACCACGGGCCGGGGCAAGGTGCGGGTGCAGCGCAACGCCAAGCTGGCGTAGAGGGTCACGCGTGGAAGAGATCACGACGCTCGGGGCGCTGACGGCGGCGCTGTCGCGGGGCTCGCTCACCGAGGCGAGGGTGCGGGGCGTGGCGCTCGAAGACGTAGCCCTCGCGGAGACCGCGCTGAGCGGGGTGGTGTTCGAGGGCTGCGCGTTCCGCCGGGCGGCGCTCGGGCGGTGGTCGATGTCGAGCGTGGTGTTCCGCGGGTGCGACTTCGAGTCGGCGCTGCTGCTGGAGTGCGCGCTCAACAGCGTGGCCTTCATCGACGACGACTCGGGCCGACCGACGCGCTTCGAGCAGGCGGTGATGGGCGGGGTGTCGGGCACCATGGTGGTGTTCCAGCGCTGCGACCTGCGGGGGCTCACGCTGGCGGCCTCGGGGCTCACCGCGACGCAGGTGGAGGCCTGCGACCTCTCGGGCGCCCGGTGGCGCGAGAGCCGCCTCGCTGAGCTGATGGTGCGCGACGCGGCGATGACTGGTCTCGCCCTCGACGACGTGCAGCTCGACCAGGCGACGCTCTCGCGCTGCGACCTCAGGGGCCTGCGCGCGACGGACGCGGTCTTCGCGCAGACCTTCATGGACGAGGTCGAGCTCGGCGGCGCGCACCTGGTGGGGTGCGACCTCGGGGGGATGTCCTTCGCGGGGGCGCGCTCGATGCCTGAGCGCCTCGACGGCAGCTCGCTCGACGGGTGCGACCTCTCGGGCAAGGACCTCACCCGCTGCTCGATGGTCGAGGCCAGCTTCGTCGGGGCCAACCTCACCGGCGCGGCCCTCGACGCGGGCGACCTCACGGGCGCCGACCTCACGGGCGCGACCCTCGACGGCGCGACCCTGCAGGCGACGGCGGCGACGGGGGCGACCTTCGAGGGCGCTTCGTTGCGTCGGGCCGACCTGCGGGTGCGCGGCGCCGAAGGGGTGGACTTCACCGGCGCGGCGCTCTCCGAGGCCGACCTGCGCTACGTGGCGTGGGTGGATTGTCGCTTCGGCGGCTCGCGCTGGGCGGGCGCGAAGACCGAGCGGGCGAGCTTCGCGGGCTGCGCGTTCGACGAGGCGGAGATGGAGGGGGTGTCGCTGCGCGGGTGCTCGGTGAGGGACTGCACCCTCGGGGCGGCGAGGCTCCGCGGCGCCGACCTGCGCGGGGCGGACTTCACGGCCTCGGACCTCACGGGGGCGGCGATGGCGGGGGCCGACCTCACGGGCGCGACGCTCGAAGACGCGACGCTCAACGAGTGCGACCTCACCGGCGCGGTGCTCGCGGGCGCGAGGGTGTACCGGGCCGACCTCTGCGGCGCGGCGCTCGACGGGTGTGACCTCGCGGGGGCCGACCTCACGCGCCTCGACGCGCGGGGGGCGACGCTCACGGGCTGCAGGGTCTCGACCGAGACGGTGTGGGTCTGCGCCGACCTGCGCGAGGCGACCCTCACGGGGATGGACCTCTCGCGCATGAACCTGAAGGACGTCGACCTGCGCGACGCCGACGCGGCGGGGGCGCGCTTCGACGAGGCGGCGCTCGAAGGGGCGACCCTGAGCGGGGCGAAGCTCGGGGGCGCGAGCTTCTTGAGGGCGAGGGCGAGGGCGGCGGAGTTCGAGGGCTGCGACCTCACGGGGGCCGACCTCCGCGGGGCCGACCTGAGGATGGCGAAGCTCACGGGGGCGACGTGCCTGCGGGCGCGCTTCGACAAGGCCGACCTCGACCGGGCGATGATCGACGGGGCCGACCTGCGCGAGGCGACGCTGGTGCTGGTGACGGCGCGCTACGCCGACCTGTCGCGGGCGAGGCTCGACCTCGCGGACTGCAGCCACGCGGACTTCACGGGCTCGGTGATGCACCGCGCGAGCGAGGTCGAGGCGCGCTTCTTCGACGCGACGCTGGCCGACGTGACGCGCACCGACCCGAAGCTCGCCGCGGCCGAAGACTTCGTCGCGGGCTGAGGCCATGGACCAGACCGCGGTGGTGGTGGCGCTCTGCGCGGCGCTCGGGTGCGTGGCCCTCGGCGGCCTGGCGGTGATGATCGCGCGCGCGCAGGTAGTCGACCCCGCGGCCCTGCGCGCCGCGGTGGAGTCTCGGGGGTGGCGCTTCGAAGACCGCGGCGACCCCTCGCGGTGGTGCTACCGGGCCGAGCCCGCGGACGGTCGCTGGGCCATCGAGCTCACCCGCGCGAAGGCGAGCGCGGGCTCGCGCGGCGGCGACCAGTGGACGACGGCGTACACCGCGGGCTCGCCGGCGCTGCGCGAGGGGCTGCTCGCGGTGAGGCCCGGCGCGCCCTTGCCGCGGGAGGTGATCGAGCTGAGCGGGGCGGAGTTCCTCCAGCCGATCTTGCAGAGGGCGATCGCGGCGATGTTCGGCGGCGACCCCGGGCCCGTCGCGCGGCTGGAGGTGGTGCGCACCGGCGACGAGGGCTTCGACGAGGGGCACGCGCTGGTGAGCACCGACGCCGCGCTGGGGAGACGTCTCCTCGACGCGCGGGTGCGGTCGGCCCTGGGCGCGTGGCGCGCGAAGGGGGAGCCCGCGATGCTGGTGGGGGTGAACGGCCTCCGGGTGGCGCTGCACGGCGCCGCGGTGACCGACCCCGCGGGGCTCGACGCGCTCGCGGAGTATGGCGAGGGGCTGCGCCGCGCGCTCGCGTCGAACGAGGTGATGGGAGGAGCGTGACGATGAGCGAGGGCGCGCGGGTGCGGGCGGCGACGATGGGCGACCTCGGGCCGCTGGGTGAGATGGCCGGCGCGCTGGTGCGCTTTCACCACGCGATCGACGACCGGCGCTTCTTCATGGCCCGGGGCGTGGAGCAGGGCTACCGGCGCTGGTTCGCTCAGGAGCTCGAGAACCCCGACGCGGTGCTCCTCGCGGGCGTGGGCGAAGACGGCGCCGTGCTGGGCTACGCCTACGGGCGCCTCGAGGCGCGCGACTGGAACCAGCTCCTCGGGAGGCACGCCGCGCTGCACGACATCCTGGTGAAGCCCGAAGCGCGCGGGAGCGGGCTGGGTCGGGCGCTCCTCGACGCGTTCTGCGCGGCGGTGAAGGCCCGGGGCGCGCCGCGGGTGGTGCTGCACACGGCCTACACCAACGAGGCGGCGCAGTCGCTCTTCAAGGCGCGGGGCTTTCGCCCGACGATGATCGAGATGACCCTGGAGCTCGACGACTGACCGTCGGGGGTCAGCGGTCACCCCCCCGCGTCGTCGACCAGCCTGTAGCCCACGCCGGGCTCGGTGAGGATGAGCCTCGGGCGCGCGGGGTCGGCCTCGATCTTCTTCCGCAGCTCCGCCATGTGCACCCGCACGTAGTGGGTCTGTGAGGTCTGCGCAGGGCCCCACGCGTCGAGGAGGATCTGCCGGTGCGTCACGACCTTGCCCGCGTGCCGCGCGAGGAGGGTGAGCATCCGGTACTCGATCGGCGTCAGGCGCACCTCGCGCCCGTCGACGGTGACCCGCCGCCGCGCGAGGTCCACCCGGAGCGGGCCGCAGTCGAGCACCGTGGGGTCGTCGCCGTCGCTCGGGCTCGCGTGCCGGAGCGCCACGCGGATGCGCGCGAGGAGCTCGTTCACGCCGAAGGGCTTGGTGAGGTAGGCGGCGGCCCCCGCGTCGAGCGCGGCGACCTTGTCGTCTTCGCGGCCCCGGGCCGAGACCACGACGATGGGCACTCGGCTCCACCCGCGCACCTGCTGCACCAGGGCGATCCCGTCGCCGTCGGGGAGCCCGAGGTCGAGGAGCATCACCGCGGGGTGCCGCGCCGTCAGGAGCGACATCGCCTCGGCGACGCCCCCGGCCTCGACCACCCGGTACCCGTGCGACCCCAGCGACGCCCGCAGGAAGCGCCGCACCGGCGCCTCGTCCTCGACCACCAGCACGAGCGGCCCCTCGTCGCTCACGGCTCCCCCTCTCGCTCCAGCGTCGGCGCCCCCTCGGGGAGCGGGACCTCCACCCGGAACTCCGCCCCGCCGCCCTCGCGCTGCCGCGCCGCGATCGTCCCTCCGTGCGCGTGCACGACGCCTTCGCAGATCGCCAGCCCGAGGCCCGCGCCCGGCGCCGTCGCGCGAGGCCCGCGGTAGAAGCGCTCGAAGACCCTGCGCTCCTCCCCCGGTGGCAGGCCCGGCCCGCGGTCGGCCACGGTGAGCGCGACGCCGCCGTCGGTCGGCTCTGCGGAGATGTCGATGGAGGTCCCCGGGGGCGTGTGGCGCGCGGCGTTCTCGAGGAGGTTCACGAGCACCTGCTCGAAGAGTATCGGGTCCACCGAGAGCGGGGGGAGCGACGGAGGGACGGCGATGGAGACCGGGCGACCCCCGAGGGTCTTCTCCAGACGCCGGAGCGCAGAGCCCACGAGCTCCTCCAGGGGGACCCACTCCCGGCGCACGCGCACCGCCCCCGCGGCGATGCGGGTCATGTCGAGGAGGTTCGTCACCATGCGCTCCATGCGCTCGGCCTCGTCGCAGACCGCGTCGATGAGGTCGTCGCGCTGGGCGGCGGAGAGGGCCCCGTCGTCGTCGCGCAGCGGGGTTGCCGCGCCGGTGATGGTCGCCAGGGGCGTGCGGAGGTCGTGAGAGACCGCGCTCAGGAGCGCGCTGCGGGCCGCCTCTTCGCGGGCGCGCTCCGAGGCCGAGCGCACCGACTCGACCAGCCTCGCGCGCTCCAGCGCCAGCGAGCCCTGGCGGACGAAGGCGTCGAGGAGGTCTCTGCGCGCGGCGTCGAGGGCGCCGTCGAC
>JAEYZO010000515.1 GCA_023428035.1 Pseudomonadota bacterium
TGGGCGGCGGCGCGCCCGGCGCCGGGCGCGGCGGGGCGGCGACGATGACCCGCGTCGCGGCGAGGCCCCAGCCCGAGGGCGGGTTGCCCAGCGCCACGAGCACCCCCGCAGCGGGAGGGATCGCGAGGGCCGCCGCGGCGAGCTCCCGCCCGCGCTGCTCGGTCTTCGACCGCCCCGTGGTGCTCGCGGCGCGCGAGAGGGCCTCGCGGCCCACGTCGCCCATGAGGCAGAGCCAGCGCGCGCTGACCCTTCCTCGAGACGTGTCAGGGAGGAAGCGCGCGAGGCCCTCCGCCGCCGCGGGCGTCATCGCGCGCGCAGCGTGAAAGGCCACGCGCTCGAAGTGGGCCTCCTTCGTCCGCACCGCGCGGAGGATCGCCTCCACCGAGTCGACGTCGCAGGCGTCGAGCTCGGCCCAGAAGCGGGAGACGTCGCGCTTGTTCAGGGAGGTGATCGCGCGCTTCGCGAGCGCGGCGTAGCCCGCGGGGTTGATCCACCGCGAGGGCCCGAAGGTCCGTAGGTGGTGCACCGGAAAGTCCGCCGTCGCGTCGACCCAGCCGTCGATCACCAGGGCGCCGCCCTCTGGGGAGAGCAGCTCCTGGGACGCGCTGGCTGGCCTGCCCGCGCGGAGGTTGTCTCTCAGGGCCGCGGCCACCACGGGCTCGACGGCCTCGAAGGCCCGCTCGGCGAAGCGCGAGCCGAGGTTCAGCGACTCCGCGGCGTAGGGCGTGAGCCACGGGGCCTTCGCGGCCACCGCGGCGACGAACTCGTGCCGCGTCATGGGCTCCGGGTCGACGAAGCCGAAGAGCAGGGGCATGAGGCGCACGACGGGCGGGTGGAGGTCGGGGGAGATCCACCCGAGCACCGCCTCGCGCGCGGCGGCGGGGTCCTCGGGAGGAGGGCCGACGGTGACCGTGGAGTAGTCGGTGGAGGTCGGCTGCGACCTCGCGGTGGTGAGCGCCCGCGCGTAGGTCGAGCGCGCGTGATGGCGCAGCGGGAACAGCCTCTGGAACAGCTCCGCGCCTCGCCCCTCGGTCACCGCCGCCGAAACCTGCTCCAGGGCCCTCTCCTTCTCCATCGCGGTCTCTCCTCCTCCGGAAACAGATCACCCCTCTACAAGCGATGGCGCTCCGGGTCGACCCGCGCGGTGAGCCGCGTCGTCGAGCCCGCGCAGCCGAGGCGCGGCACCGACGCCGCCCGGGGCGAGAGAGCCCCCGCGGCGTCGAGGCCCGGAGTTCATTCAAGACACCGCCGCACCGCGGGCGCGACCCCGAGGCGCGTCGTGTGAAGAGAACTCACATCGACCGCGGTGATTCTCGTAGGACATCACAACGAAGTACGGAGAGTCTCCGCTCGCGACTGCGAAGGGTTCGTACGCGCCGGCGCGGGGTCGGTGACGCGCGGTCCGGGCCGCGGCCTCGACGCGGCGAACCGTGGGGAGCGGAGGCCGCATGTTGTTGATCACGTTGAAGTTTTTTCGACGCCGCCGCGCGCTCGACGAGGTCCGAGCCTCGCTACGATGCGTCGAGGAGCCCTGATGAACACCGACACCCTGCTACGAGGCGCCTGCGGCTTCGCCGCGCTTCACCTCGCATGGACCGCGCGTTTCGCGTTCGAGCACCTCCACGCCTCGACGGGCTGGAGGTGGATCGTGTTGACGAACCTGCTGACGGTGTCGGGCTGCTGCTTGTGGGCCGCCGCGGGGAGGCCCTTCAGCGAGCGAGTGCGGGCGCTCCCGACCGTGATGCCCGCGGTGGCCGTCTCCGGGCTGGTGATCCTGGCGCAGGCGGTGATCGTGCTCACCGGCGCGTGAGCGGCGGCGCGGTTGTCTTCAATGAAGCGACCGCGCCCTCGCGGCGCCTGCTCCCCGCGCTGGTGCCCCGTGTGTGAGTCGCGCGCCCGGAGGGACTCGAACCCCCAACCGTCGGATCCGAAGTCCGATGCTCTATCCATTGAGCTACGGGCGCAGGGGGGTGCTGGGGTGACCGACGGGAATCGAACCCGCGACAATCGGAGCCACAATCCGACGCTCTACCAACTGAGCTACGGCCACCGCGTAGAGAGATCGCTCTCCCGACGGGGCGCGGTCTATACCTCGACTCGCTCGCGCTTGTCACGCGCCGCGTGCACATTTTCTCCGCCTGGCTGCCAACGCAGGGGCGCGTCGTGGTATCCACTCCGTCCTCCGCCTCTCTGGAGCGGGGAGTCGCACAGCCTGGTAGTGCACGAGCTTTGGGAGCTCGGCGTCGCGGGTTCAAATCCCGCCTCCCCGACCCGTCGATCAAGGTCTTTCCCCCCCGCGCTGGTAGCTCAGTTGGATAGAGCGCCGACCTTCTAAGTCGGATGTCGCGCGTTCGAATCGCGCCCAGCGTACCCCCGCGCCCCGCACTCCGCGTCGTCGCTGCCCCTTCACGGGGGGCGCGCGCGGAGACTACCCTGCCGTCGCATGAGGGTGCTCCTGACCGGCGCGGCGGGCTTCATCGGCAGCCACGTGGCCGAGGCTCTGCTCGACCGCGGCGACGAGGTCGTCGGCTTCGACAACTTCAACAGCTTCTACGACCCCGCGATCAAGCGCCGCAACGCCGCCGCGCTCTCGTCGCGCCCGGGCTTCGAGATGGTCGAGTCCGACCTGCTCGACCCCGCCGGCCTCGACGTCGCCTTCGCCCGCGGGGGCTTCGACGCGGTGGTCCACCTCGCAGCCTGGGCCGGCGTGCGGCCCTCGATCGGCAACGCCGGGCTCTACGTCGACGTGAACGTCCGCGGCACCGTCGACCTCCTCGAGCGCGCGCGCGCCCGCGGCGTCGGCCGCTTCGTCTTCGCGTCGTCGTCGTCGGTCTACGGCGGCCGCACCGAGGTGCCCTTCCGCGAGACCGACCCCGTCGACCAACCGATCTCGCCCTACGCCGCCACGAAGAAGGCCGGCGAGGTCCTCTGCTACACGTGGCACCACCTCCACGGCCTGCACGTAGCAGCCCTGCGCTTCTTCACGGTCTACGGCCCGCGGCAGCGGCCCGAGATGGCCATCCACCGCTTCGCGACGCGCATGGCCCGCGGCGAGGAGGTGGTGCTCTACGGCGACGGCTCCAGCGCCCGCGACTACACCTACGTCGGCGACATCGTGAAGGGCGTCGTCGCGTCGCTCGACCGCTGCCAGGGCTACGAGGTCTACAACCTCGGCGAGTCGCGCCTCACCACCCTCTCCGAGCTCGTCGACAAGCTCGCGCGCGCGCTGAAGCTCACGCCGCGGCTCCGCTTCGAGCCCGAGCAGCCCGGCGACGTGCCCATCACCTACGCCGACGTGACGAAGGCCCGGGAGCGCCTGGGCTACGACCCGAGCACCACCGTCGACGAGGGCCTCGAGCGCTTCGCCGAGTGGTTCTGGCGCGAGGGCGTTCGCTGAGCCCCCGCGCGGCGTCGGCGACGGTCGCGCTCTACGCCGCGGCGCTGGTGGCGCTGCTGCTCGCGCCGGCGCCGCCCGCGCTCCTCGACGCGCTCCTCGCCGCGAACCTCGGCTTCGCCCTCGCGGTCTTCGTCGCGTGCCTCGACGGCCCCCCGCCCGCGCTGCGCGAGCGGCTCCCCAGGCTGCTCCTCCTCGGCGC
>JAEYZO010000551.1 GCA_023428035.1 Pseudomonadota bacterium
CACCCGGCGAGCGTGACGGCGGGGCTCGCGCACGCGACGGCGGTGGTGACGCGCGCGGGCGGTGAGCTGCGCGCGCTCTTCGGCCCGGAGCACGGCGTCGGCGGCGAGGCGCAGGACATGGAGTCGGTCACCGAGTCGGGCTCCCCCGCGCCCTCGGTGCCGGTGTACTCGCTCTACGGGTCGAGCCTCGCGTCGCTGTCTCCCACGCGGGAGAGCCTCGACGGCCTCGACGTGGTGCTGGTCGACCTGCAGGACATCGGCTCCCGCTACTACACCTTCGTGTGGACGGCCCTGCTGGTGGCGCGCGCCTGCGCCGACGCGGGGGTGCAGTGCGTGGTGCTCGACCGGCCCAACCCGCTCGGGGGCGTCGTCGAAGAGGGCGCGCCGCAGCGCGACGACGAGCGGTCGTTCGTGGGGTGGGAGAGCGTCCCGGTGCGGCACGCGCTGACCGTGGGCGAGGTGGTGAGTTGGTTCGCGGGCGCGCGGTCGGGCGAGGGCCTCACCGTGGTGCCCATGCGCGGCTGGTCGCGCGCGATGCTGTGGGAGGACACGGGCCTGCCCTGGGTGCTCCCCTCGCCCAACATGCCCACGCCCGACACCGCGCGGGTCTACCCCGGAGGCTGCCTGCTCGAAGGGACCAACCTCTCTGAAGGCCGGGGCACCACGCGCCCCTTCGAGCTCTTCGGCGCGCCCTGGGTCGACCCCGCGGCCTTCGCGTGGGCCATCACCGAGCAGGGCGGCGAGGGCTTCGCCGCGAGGCCGTGCTCCTTCAGGCCGATGTTCCAGAAGCACGCGGGGGTCACCTGCGGCGGGGCGCAGGTGCACGTCACCGACGTCCACCGCTTCGAGCCCTACCGCGCGTACCTCTCGGCGCTCTGCGCGGCGCGGCGCTTCGAGGGCTTCGCGTGGCGCACGGAGCCCTACGAGTTCGTGAGCGACCGACCCGCGGTCGACCTCCTCACGGGAGACCGCGCGGTGCGCGAGGCCATCGACGCCGGCGCGCGCGTCGACGAGCTCCTGCGCGTGGGGGCCGACCGCTCCGCCGAGTGGGCCGCGCGCCGCGAGGAGCGCTGGCTCTACCGCTGACGTCTCGCGCCTTTGGTACTAGCCTCTCGACCTCGATGCTCCCTCGTCGTCCGCTGCCGCCTCCGTCGCGGGAATTCGCCGACGCGCTGAGCGGCCCCCCTGACACGGGCTCCCGCTGGCTCCGGCGCGACCCCGACAACCTCATCGCGGTGCGCCGCTTCGCCGGGCCCGTGGTGTACCGCGACCAGCTCGACCACCTGCGCGTCGCGCACCTCACCGACCTGCACGTCGGCCGCGTCACGCCCCTCGCCGTGCAAGAGGCCGCGGTGCGCCTCACCAACGCGCAGAAGCCCGACCTCGTGGTCATCACCGGCGACTTCGTGTGCCACTCGCAGCGCTACCTCGACCTCCTCGAGGCGCTGATGAAGGGCTTCGAGGCGCCCGTGATCGGCGTGCTCGGCAACCACGACCACTGGTCCGGCGCCGACGAGGTGCGGCGCGCGCTCAGGCGCGGCGGCGTCGAGGTGCTCGACAACGCCCACACCGTCATCACCCTGCGAAACCAGCGGCTGCAGGTGGCGGGCCTCGACGACGCCTACACGGGCCACGCCGACCGCGAGCGGGCGCTGAAGGGCCTGCGCCACGACCTGCCCACCCTGGGCCTCTCGCACATCGCCGAAGAGGCCGACCGGATGTGGCCCAAGGGCGTGCCCTTCGTGCTCTCGGGCCACACGCACGCGGGGCAGGTGACCCTCGCCAAGCTGCACGAGCTCGCGATCGGCCGCCTCGCCGGGCACAAGTACGTGCACGGGCTCTACGGCACCCGCGCCGCGTCGCCCCCCCAGGGCGCCGTGTACGTGGGCGCGGGCATCGGCGCGGCGGTGATCCCCCTGCGCCTGGGCGACCGCGGCAAGCGCGAGCTCACGGTCTTCGAGCTCGGCCACGAGCCCGGCGCCTTCGACGAGCACCACGCCGAGCAGCCCCCCCTGCCAGGCCGCGCGCCCTCCCCCGCGGTGCAGCACAAGCGCCACCTCGCCGTGCACAAGAAGCGCGAGAAGCGCGAGCGCAAGTCGAAGGAGCCCTAACCGAGCATCCTCGCGACCGAGGCCGCGGCCTCGCTCACGAACACCGGCGGCGCGTCGCGCGGGTCGATGGGCTCTCCCCCCGACGCGCGGCGGAACGTGAGCGGGCCCACCAGCGCCTCGCGGGCGTCGGGCGACCAGCGCACCATGCCCCCCACCGCGAGCGCGGCCTCGAACTCTCCGCGGCCCACGCGCCAGGTGAGCTCGTAGAAGCGGTGGTCCTCGATGGGGCCCACGCGCCAGCCCTCGCGGTCCCAGGGCTGCGCCGCGCGGTCGTGGCGGTCGTCTCGCGCGCGCAGCGGCCTCCCCTCGAAGCGAGACGCGACGCCCTCGACGGGCTCGACCTCGCGCTCCCGCTGCTCGAAGGGGGGCTCGACCGCGGAGCCCTCCCATCCCGCGAGGAGGGCGCCGTCCACCGCCGGGTGCGCGAGGCGCAACGAGGTCATCGTGGGGAGCTCCACCGACTCTCCCGCGGGGCCTCGGGCGCCGTCGAGCGAGCGCCACGTGAAGCCCTGGCCCGCGTCGGTGACCCAGACCAGGCCCTCGTACACACGCGCGAGCACCGGGTGCGCCGCGACCCGCGCGCTCCAGGTCGCGGCCTCCCAGACCCGCTGGTTCACCAGGGCGTCCTCGGCGC
>JAEYZO010000924.1 GCA_023428035.1 Pseudomonadota bacterium
CCTCCGCGTCGACGGCGGGCCTGTGGTGACCGAGGGCCTCAGGCCCGAGGGGAGCTTCTCTCCGCGCTGCGTGACCGCGCTCCGCCGCGTGCCCGAGGGGGGCCGCGCGTCGGTGTCGATCACGACCTCATCGCCACCTTCGATCACCGAGGTCGTGCTGCGCTCGGGGGGCGCGCTCGGCCCTCGCGCGGCGTGGCCCACCCTCGCGCTCGTCGCCGGTCTCGCGATGGTGGTCTTCGCCGCGACGATCCTCCGCCGCGCGCCGACGACCCCGCGCCACGACGCGCCGAGCGAAGACGCCTTCGGTCCTCCTCCCGCGGCTCCTCCCGCGCTCCGCTGGAACCCCCTGCTCGTCGTGGGCCTCGCGCTGGTCGCCCCGCAGCTCGTCGCGGCGCTCACGTCGCTCGCCGTCCACGGGGGCGCGCAGCGCGTGCTCTCGGGCCTCGCCGCGCAGCACGTCGCGATGGTCGCCCTCTCGGCGCTGCTCCTCGGGGGCTTCTCTCGCGACGGGCTCGAAGCCGTGGGCCTCGGTCCGGTGGCGCCGCGATGGCTCGGCCGCGCCGTGGTCTGCGCCGCGGGCCTCGTGGTCTTCGCCGCGCTGGTGAGCGCGGGCCTCGACGCGCGCGACAGCCCCCTCGCGCGTGAGCTCGCCCGCGCCCCGATGCGCGCGGTGATCGCGTGGGCCTCGCTGGGAGCCCCCCTGAGCGAGGAGCTGCTCTACCGGGGCGTGATCTTCACGGCGCTCTCACGACGCGGGCCGCAGGCGGCGGCGCTCGGGCAGGCCGCGGTCTTCACGGCGATGCACGCGGCGCAGCTGCAGGGGGCGTGGCTCGGGCTCGGGCCCATCGCCGCGGTGGGCCTGGTGAACGGATGGCTCCGCTGGCGCACGGGGGGGCTGGTGGCCCCGTGGCTGGTGCACACGCTCTACAACGGCGCGTTGGTGGCTTCGATCATCGCGTCGCCCTGACCCTCAGCGGGGGGCGGAGCGAGGTCGGCGAGGGCGCGGGTGAGCTTCTTGCGGGCGCGGGCCTCGAGCTGCCGCGCGCGCTCGCGGGAGACCCCGAGGCGACGGCCGATCTCGGCGAGGGAGAGCTCGTCGTCGGACATGATCCGCTGCTCGACGATGTAGCGCTCGCGGGGGTCGAGGCCGCGCATCGCGTCGCGCACGCGGCCGTCGAGGTGGGCCCTCTCGCGGGCCTCGTCGAGGGCGTCGTCTTGCGGGGGCGCGGCGGACTCGAGGAGGTCGACCCCGGTCGCGCGGCCGTCGTCGTGCACCGGGGCGTCGAGGGAGACGTCGCGCGCGTCGAGGCGGCGCATCATCTCCTCGACCTTCTCGGGGGTGGTGCCGAGCTGCTGCGCGAGGCGCTCCATCGCGGCCTCGGTCTCGCCTACGAGGTTCGCCATGCGCGCGCGCTCGCGGCGGAGGCGGAAGAAGAGCTTCGAGCGCAGCGGGCCCGAGCCGCCCCCCACCAGAGACCAGCTACGGATGACCGCGTTGAGGATGAACGCGCGGATCCAGTAGGCGGCGTAGGTGACGAAGCGCGTGCCCTTGTCGGGGTCGAACTTCTTCACCGCGGTGACGAGCCCGAGGGAGCCCTCGCCCACGAGGTCGGCGAGGCGGATGTCGTAGCGGCGGTAGTTCACCGCGATGGCCACGACGTAGCGGAGGTTGGCGTTGACCAGCGCCTCGGCCGCCGCGGGGTCGGCGCCGTCTCGCACCCGCAGCGCGAGGGCGTGCTCGTCTTCGCGAGAGAGCGTGGGGAATTCCTTCACCCGCGCGATGTACCTGGAGAGGAGGGGGTCTGCGTCGTGCGACATCGCTGCCTCGTGAGGTCACGCCCCTGGGGCGCACCCCAGGGTGAGGGCAAGAGCGATACCGCGATGATGGAGCCGTGCAAATCCCGGAGGAAGCGCTCACCTCGACGGTGCACCTACATCGCAGAGATTGCGCGGGGCGTGACCGAAGTTCAGCGCGCGGGGGAACGGAGAGTTCTCGGCGCGACCCAGTAGACCGAGCCGTCCTGGTCGTCGGCGAAGAACATCCGGCCGTCGGGGGCGAAGGCGAGGTCGGTGACGCGACCCGGGATGGCCCCGCCGCGGCCGAAGCCCGTGAGGAAGAACTCCGTCGGGCGCGAGGGGCGGTGCGTGGTGGCGTCGACGGGGGCCCACTGCACGCCGGTGTTGGTCCAGCTGCCGACCCAGCCGTGGAGGCCCACGAAGAAGGACCCGCCGTAGGGCGCGGGCCAGGACTCGGGCGCCCAGTCGAAGCCGAAGGGCGTGTCGTGCAGGGTGTAGGTCTGCACCGAGATGGCCACGTCGGCGCAGCTCATCGACGACGGCGGCACCGGGCGGTTGTGGTCGACGCAGCAGGGGTAGCCGTAGCTGTCTCCGCGGCGCATCTCGATGAGCTTCTCGCGGCCGCCGATGGAGTCCCACCCGTCGCCCGTGAGCTCGGCGGCGTAGCACGCGCCCCACTCGCGGCAGCGGAGGTACATCGGGTTGCGGAAGCCCGTCACCCAGACCTCTCCGTTCGGCGGAGCCCCGCCGCCCACCCGGAGGATCGAGCCCGCGCGCTGCCCCCCCGGGCAGGTGGCGGTGTCGTACTGCCCCATCGAGACGTAGAGGTTGCCGTCGGTGCCTCGGGCGAGGGTGTGCGTCCACCGCACCGAGTCGTCGAGCTGCGCGAGGCGGGTGTGCGTGGTGGGGGTGCCCGTACCCACGCGCTGCCCAGGGGCATAGGGCATGCGGTACACGCCGTCGCTCAGGGTGTAGAGCAGCCCGTCGCCGTCGAAGAGGAGGCCGTGCACGCTGTCGATGTCGCCGAGGAAGTCAGTCACCCCGTCGGCCACGCCGTCGTGGTTGTCGTCGGGCAACACCACGATGGCCCCGCGGCCGATGGGCGCGCCGCCGGGGGTGCCCGTCGCGGGCGACGAGACGAACACGTCTCCGTTGGGCGCGAAGGCCAGCACCCGCGCGGTGCTCACCCGCGCGAAGCGGCGCACGCAGAAGCCCGAGGGCACGGTCACCCCGGCCACGTCGGAGCCCGGGAGGTCGCAGAAGAACTCCCCCGTGGGGGGCCCGCTGTCGGGCCGGTCGGCGGGCGCCCCCGCGTCGGGTCGGTCTTCGGGCGCGCCCACGTCGGGCCGGTCGACGGGCGAGCCCGTGTCGACGCCCACGTCGACGGGGGAGCCCCTGTCAACGCTGGCGTCGAGGATGGGCGGTCGCGTCGGGGGGTCGTCGCTACAGGCGGCGACGGAGGCGGCGAGGCAGAGCGGCGCGGCGCGAAGGAATCGACGCATAGGGCTGAGTCCCTTAGCGGGCTCGCACACCAGAGGCAAGCACGCCGCGGGGGCTTATCCGCGCCGCGGGCTTCGTGGTACCTCGTGCGCGTGATCCGGCGCACGGTGTTCACCGCGGCGGCGCTCTCCGCGGGGCTGTGCGGGCTGGGCGGCTGCGCGAGGGGGTGGCCGAGCGCCCCAGAGCTCTACGCGCCCCCCACGGCGCAGGGCATGGCCGTGATCGAGGGGCGTTGGCTGCGCCCCGACGGGAGGGCCGCGCCGAGCGACGACTGCGCCACGGCGCTCTCGCGCAAGGTGCACCGCGCGGTGGTGGTGTTCCCTCGGGCCGAGCTCGACGCCTTCGCGGTCGCGGCGACGGGGTCGTTCACCGAAGACGAGGTGCTGCGCTGCGCGGGGGAGCGCTCCCACGGAGGGCTCGCGCCCTCGCGGGATTCGTGGCGAGGCCGAGAGCTGTTGAGGCTGCGACCGCGCGGCGGCGACGGTCGCGCGCGGGCCGAGGTGGTGTTCCTCCGACCGAGCGTGGTGATCGTGGGGGCCCGCGACGTGGTCGACCCGATGCTCGACGCGGCGCTGGCCTCGAGCGGCCGCGCGGAGCTCCCCGCGGCGGTGCGCGAGGCGTGGCGGGCGCTTCCCCGGAGCGCGCCCGCGAGGGGCGCGGTGCGGCTCGACCCGACGG
>JAEYZO010000926.1 GCA_023428035.1 Pseudomonadota bacterium
GCTCCGCGTCGACGCGCGGCGGCGGTGATCCCTCGCGCGCGTGGAAAATTCCAGGCCGGGATGGCGCCACCAGAGACACGATGTAACCTGACCGGCAACTTGAGGGATTCGTGAAGCAATCACACAAGACGCTGCTGCTCTGGGTCTTTCTGCTGGTGATGTTCTTCGTGCTCTACCAGTTCTTCATGGGGAGCACCGCGAGCCGCAACGTCCCGTTCAGCGAGTTCATGAGCGACGTGCGCCAGCACCACGTGATCGACGTGCGGGTGAAGAACCGCGAGATCACGTACCGGCGGCAGCTCCCCAACCACGCGGTCGAGTCGCGCGAGACCCTCGCCCCGACGAACTGGGAGCTGCAGCGCGACATCATCGCCGCGGGCGACGCGCAGCACCCCATCCAGGTGACGAACGAGAGCGACGAGAGCACGGGGATCCTCCACAACCTGCTCCTCTCGTGGCTGCCCACGCTCTTCCTCCTCGCGATGTTCGTTTTCTTCATGCGGCAGCTCCAGAGCGGCGGCGGCAAGGCCATGAGCTTCGGCAAGAGCCGCGCGCGCCTGGCCAGCGAGGGTCAGGTCAAGGTCACCTTCGCCGACGTGGCCGGCATCGACGAGGCCCGCGAGGAGGTCGAAGAGATCGTCGCCTTCCTCAAAGACCCGAAGAAGTTCCGCCGCCTCGGGGGGCGCATCCCCAAGGGCGTGCTGATGGTCGGCTCGCCGGGCACGGGCAAGACCCTCCTCGCGCGGGCCATCGCGGGCGAGGCCGGGGTCCCGTTCTTCACCATCTCGGGGTCTGCCTTCGTCGAGATGTTCGTGGGCGGCGGGGCTTCGCGGGTGCGCGCCCTCTTCGAGCAGGGCAAGAAGCACGCGCCCTGCATCATCTTCATCGACGAGATCGACGCCGTAGGTCGCCACCGCGGGGCCGGGCTCGGGGGCGGCCACGACGAGCGCGAGCAGACCCTCAACCAGCTCCTCGTCGAGATGGACGGGTTCGACGGCAACGACGGGGTGATCATCATCGCCGCCACGAACCGCCCCGACGTGCTCGACCCGGCGATCCTCCGCCCGGGGCGCTTCGACCGACGGATCACGGTCCCGCAGCCCGACCTCCGAGGCCGGGAGGAGATCCTGCGGGTGCACACCCGCAAGGTGCCGCTCTCGCCCGACGTCGACCTCCAGCTCGTGGCGAGGATGACCCCGGGCTTCGCGGGCGCCGAGCTCGAGAACCTGGTGAACGAGGCCGCGCTCCTCGCCGCCCGGCAGGACAAGGACACCGTCTCGATGGTCGACTTCGAGATGGCCAAGGACAAGGTTACCCTCGGCGTCGAGCGCAGGAACCTCGTGATGAGCGAGGAGGTGCGCCGGCAGACCGCGTGGCACGAGGCCGGTCACACCCTCGTCGCGTGGAAGCTCCCCGGGCGCTACCCAGTGCAGAAGGTCACCATCGTGCCGCGGAGCATGAGCCTCGGTCGGACCGTGTTCGCCCCGGAAGACGACGTGCAGAACATGTCGCTCGAAGACGTGCAGTCGCTCATCGCGCGCATGCTCGGGGGCCGGGCCGCGGAGATCGTGGTGTGGGGCCGGCCCTCGCCGGGCTCGTCGAGCGACCTGAAGCAGGCGACCGAGCTCGCGCGGCAGCTCGTCTGCCACGAGGGCATGAGCCCCACGCTGGGCCCGGTCTACTACGAGGAGTCCGAGGATCACCCCTTCCTGGGGCGGGGCATCGGCGGGCGCTCGATGGCCGTCTCGCCAGAGACCGCCCGCGAGATCGACCACGAGGTCCGGCGGATCCTCACGCAGCAGTTCGAGCACGCCCAGGAGATCCTCCGCGACAGCCGCGAGGCCCTCGACCGCATCGCCGAGGCCCTGCTCGAGCGCGAGACCCTCGACCCCGACGAGATCTCGGCCTGCGTCGACGGTCGGCCGCTCCCCGTGCGCGAGCGCCCCTCGCTCAGCCATTGGGCGCGCAAGCCCAAGGCCGACCCGCCCCGCGCCTCGAAACCCACGAGCATCTTCCCGCCCCGCGGCGTTCCCTCCGAGGCCTGCGCGGCTGAGGGGCCTTCGCCGTTCCCGACGCGACCCGGTTCGTGGTACTCCGCCCGGGGATGTTCACCCGCCCGCCGCTCCGGCTGGGCGAGACGGTCTGGGACTGGTCGCGCCCGTACCTCCTCGGCGTCGTCAACGTCACGCCCGACTCCTTCTCTGACGGGGGGCGGGCGTTCACGCTCGACGTCGCGGTCGCTCGCGCCCTCGCGCTCGTCTCCGAGGGCGCCGACGCCCTCGATCTGGGGGGAGAGAGCACCCGCCCCGGCGCCGCGCCGGTGAGCCTCGACGAGGAGCTGTCGCGGGTCGTCCCCGTGGTCGAGGCCCTGAGCTCGCGGGTCGGCGTGCCGCTGTCCGTCGACACGACGAAGGCCACCGTCGCCGAGGCGGCGCTCAGCGCCGGCGCGCACATCGTGAACGACACGGGGCTGGGCGACGACCTCTCGGTGATGGGCGCCGTCGCCGCGCGCCACGGCGCCGCCTACGTCGCGATGCACGCTCGCGGGACCCCGGCCACGA
>JAEYZO010000712.1 GCA_023428035.1 Pseudomonadota bacterium
GGGTGAAGGTGGTGAGCGACGGCACGTACGTGATGATCATCAAGGCCACCACGAAGATGCCGATGAAGGGCAGCACCATCCGGTAGAGGTCGGGCACCGGGCGGTTGAAGCGGAACCCCGCGATGAAGAGGTTCAGCCCCATGGGGGGCATCAGGTAGCCGATCTCGAGGTTGAGCAGGAAGACGATCCCGAGGTGGTACGGGTTGATGTTGAAGTGCAGGGCGATCCCGGCGATCAGCGGCACGACCACCACGATCGCCGAGAAGATGTCCATCAACATCCCGATCACGAGCAGGAACACGTTCAGCGCGATCAGGAACGACAGCTTCGAGTCGATGATCCCGCCCGCGCTCTGCCCGGCGCGCGAGAGCGCGTCGACGGCCTCGCGGCAGCTCCCGAGGTCGGGGTGCGCGCGCCAGTACGCCTCCGCCGGCGCCCCGCAGGTGAGCGCCTCGAAGAGCCGGTCGGCGATCTGCGCCTGCACGAAGTACCCCACGAGGATCGTCGCCGCGCAGAGCTTCACGAAGATCGCGCCCACCAGCACCATCGACTCGGGCACGATGCGCGGCAGGTCTTCTCGCACCGTGAGGTCGCGGTAGACGAAGACCTCCATCACCAGCACGTAGAAGGCCGTGAAGGCCGCCGCCTGCGAGGGGTTGAAGATCCCCTTCGAGAGGCCCACCAGCAGCACCACCGGGAGCATCAGCTCCCACTTGGCCTCCCAGAGCGCCGCCCGCGCCTCGCCCGCGTCGAACCTCGAGCGCGGCACCTTCGCCACCACGCCGATGATCACCGCGTAGACCATCACCAGGCCCATGGTGATGAGCCCGGGCACCAGGCCCACCAGCATGAACTTCTGGAGCTCGAGCCTCTCCTGACCGGGCGCGGGCTCCTGCAGGCCCGCCACGATGCCGTACACGATCAGCGGCAGGCACGGCGGGATGGTGATGCCCAGCGCGCCGCCCGTGGTCACCAGCCCGAGGGAGAACCTCTCGGGGTACTTGTCGCGCAGGAGCGCGGGCACGAGGAGCCCGCCCACCGCGACGATGGTGATGCCCGACGCGCCCGAGAAGATGGTGAAGAAGGCCGAGGCGAAGACGCACACCACCGCGAGGCCGCCGGGCATCCACCCGAGGAGCGCGCGGGAGACCCGCACGAGCCGCTGGGGCATCTTCGACTCGCTCATGAGGTAGCCCGCGAGGGTGAACAGCGGGATGGTCGCCAGCACGCTCATCCGGGCGAAGTGGTTGCCCAGCACGTCTTCGACGGAGTTGGCGAAGGCGTGGGCCTGCCGCACCGGGTCGGGGTCGGCGAGGAAGAACTTCACGAAGAGGAAGAGCCCCATGCCGCCGAGGAAGGAGAACAGCGGCGCGCCGATGAGGGCCATGAGGGCGAAGAAGACCACCCCCGCGCCGAGGGGGATCGAGCGGAGGTTGGGCGCGAGCGCGTAGCGCATCACCACGAGGATCGCGACCACCGCGGCGGCGGCGCCGAGGTACTGACCGATCGTGCCCTTGGGGTACTCCACCGGGTCGGGGTGCGGCGGGGCCCAGGAGCCCTGGACGTTCTTGCGGCGCAGCACCGGCACGCCGATCACCGCGGCGGCGAGGAGAGAGAGCAGCGCGAGGGGGCGCACGGTGCTCGTGCCCGCGGCGATGAAGACCAGCACCGCGAGGGCGCCGAAGGCCACCCACACCTCGGCGATGGTGGCGCGCTGGATCGCGGGGCGCTCGCGCGGGGCCTCGATGACGCCCTCGTGCGCCGCGGCGACGATGGCGTTGCCGTCTTCGGCGCTCACCGACTCGATGGGCTTGTCGGGCGCGGGTGCCTCGGGCGGGGCGTAGCCCGCGAGGCTCGCGACGAACTCGTGAAAGGCGTGCAGCAGGAGCCGCAGGCCGATGAGCAGGAAGCCCCCGGGGATGACGAACTGGAACTCGTAGGAGCGGTCGACCGCGGCGTTCACGCCGTTGGCCTGGTTCTGCCGCACGGCCTCGGTGGCCTGGTGCGCGGCCTCGACGAGGGTGTCGTAGATGCCGACGGCGAGGGCGAAGGCGACGAAGGCGCCGAGGGTGGCCGAGACGCCCACCATCGCGCGGCGGCCGCGGTCGGGCAGGAGGCGCGAGAGGGCGTCGATGGCGAGGTGCTTTCGGCCGCGGGTCGCGAAGCTCGCGCCGAGGAAGGCCGCCCAGAGGGTGCCGTGCATGAGCACGTCGCTCGCGTAGGGGATGAGCGCCCGGGCGAGGGCCTCGGTGGCGAAGCCCAGCCCGACGGCGACGGGGACGAAGCCCGCGACCGCCTGCGTGACGGCGCTCCGGCGCGGGAGCTCGACGCCGCGCAGGCGCTTCATCACGGCCACGGCGGGGGCGGGCTCGTCGGGCGCGCCGGCGAGCTTCAGGCCCACGAGCAGGAGCCAGATGGCGCCCCAGAGGAGCGCGCGAGCCGCGACGGGCCAGGGGCCGATGACCCTCCAGGCGCTCTCGGAGACCGCGGCGAAGAGCATCAGGCCGACGGTGACGAGGCTGAGCGAGCTCTCGGCGAGGAGCACGCCGCGGTCGAGGATGTCGAGCGGCCTGAGAAAGGGCGCGGGCTTCGCGGTCGGTGCTGCTCCAGCCATCGGCGTGGACTCTCCCTCGGGGGTGATGGGCGCGCGGAGCACCCGGCGGGGGCGCCGCGCGACGAGGGCGCACGTTATCCCGAAGGCCTCGAGGAGCGGGAGCGCGAAGTGCCGCGGTCGGGCGGGGGGGGTCAGTCGGCGCCGTTGTCGTCGGGCTCGTCGGCGCGGCGGAGCATCCGGCGCAGGGTCTTGCGGTCGATGCCGAGGGCCTCGGCGGCGTGCGATTTGTTGCCGCCGTGGCGCGCGAGCACGACGCGCACCCACGCGCGGGAGAGGGCGTCGAGGGGCACCACGGCGCGCGCGGCGAGGTCGGTGAGGGCCTCGTCGATGAGCTCGTCGACCTGGGGCGAGGCCTCGGGCGCGGCGGGGGTCGGGCCCTCTGAGACCTCGATCTCGGGCGCGAAGTCGTCGGGCTGGATCACCGGCCCCGGGCACATCGCGGCGGCGCGCTCGACGGCGGCGCGGAGCTCCCGCACGTTGCCGCGCCAGCGCCGCGTGGTCAGGGCCTCGAGGGCCTCGGCGGAGAGCGCGCGGTCGCTGCCCACGCGCCGGAGGAAGTACTCCGCGAGGGCGGGCACGTCCTCGGGGCGCTCGCGCAGGGGGGGCACGCGGAGCTCGATCACCCGCAGGCGGTAGAGCAGGTCGGCGCGGAAGCTCCCCTCGGCCACCATCGCGTCGAGGTCGCGGTGCGTCGCGGCGATCACCCGCGCGTCGATCCGCTGCACGGTGTCAGACCCCACCGGCCGCAGCTCCCCCGACTGCAACACCCGCAGGAGCTCCGACTGCACCCTCGGCCCGAGCTCCCCCACCTCGTCGAGGAACACCACCCCCCCGTCGCCCGCCGCGAGCAGCCCCCGCCGCGCGCCCGCGGCCCCCGTGAAGCTCCCCCGCGCGTGGCCGAAG
>JAEYZO010000744.1 GCA_023428035.1 Pseudomonadota bacterium
GGCCTGGGCGATGGGCGAGAACCGCTACGGCCGCCCGTGGATCGTCGGCCCCCCCGTGGGCCCGCTCCGCTGGGGGAACGTCTCGCACACCCGGGGCATGGTCGCGGTGCTCCTGAGCGACATCGAGCCGGCGGGGGTCGACGTCGAGCGCGTGACGCGCCGGGTGTCTCCGCGAGAGGTCGCGCACAGGTACTTCTCCGCGTCGGAGCGTGAGGCCCTCCTCGCTCTCGACGACGAGGGCGCGCGGGGGCGCTTCTTCGACCTCTGGACGCTGAAGGAGGCCTTCATCAAGGCGAAGGGCATGGGCCTCGCGATCCCGCTGGGTGACTTCAGCTTCGAGCTCGCCCGTGAGGCTGTGGAGGTCCGCTTCGCGCCGGCGTTGGATGAGCGCTCGGAGCGCTGGTGGTTCCACCGCTTCGACCCGACGTCGGAGCACCGGGTCGCGCTCGCGGCGCGGAGCGACGGCGCTCCGGTCTCGCTGTCGGTGCGCAGGCTTGACGATCTCCGCCCCCTGTCTCAGGGGAACCCTCGCGTTGCCGTCGACGCGGCGAGGGTGCTATCAACGCCCTGAAGGAGAACTGCCATGTTTGGCCTGGGTGCCACAGAGCTGATCGTGATCGCGGTGCTGGTCGTGCTGCTCTTCGGCGCCGCGAAGATCCCCCAACTCGGCCGCGGTCTGGGCGAGGGGATCTCGAACTTCAAGCGCGGCCTCAAGGAGGGCAACGCCTCCGAGGAGGAGGCCGCCCGCCTGCCGAGCAACAGCGAGAACAAGGCCTGAGCCGCGGGCCCGATGCTCCGACTGCTCGTTGCCCTCGACTTCGGCGACTGCTCCCGCCTGGCGCTCGAGAGCGCGTGGGAGGTCGCCGCCCGCTCCAGCCCCGCTGAGCTGATCCTCCTTCACGTCGCGCCGCAGATGGCCGACGACGCCGCGTCGCTCGCCGGGATCGAGAACGCCGTCGACAAGCTGCGGCGCATGGGCGAGGGCGTGCGCGCGGCGCGCCCCGCGCCCGACGGGGTCACGGTGCGCTACACGGCGGTGTCG
Source organism: Pseudomonadota bacterium (assembly GCA_023428035.1). Classification (GTDB taxonomy): domain Bacteria; phylum Myxococcota_A; class Polyangia; order Polyangiales; genus JAEYZO01. The sequence continues at coordinate 1,043 of JAEYZO010000744.1, forward strand.
GGCTCTCCCGCGGAGCAGATCGTCGCGCAGGCCGACGCGCTCCTCGTCGACGCGGTGGTGGTGGGCACGCACGGCCGCAGGGGCCTCGACCGGCTGGTGCTGGGGAGCGTGGCCGAGCGGGTGGTCCGCACCGCGCCGTGCTCGGTGCTCACCGTGAAAGAGCGCAAGAACCTGCAGTAGGGCGGGTCTGGCTCGCTGCCCCACCGGGGTCGTCAGGCGCGCGACGGGAGGTATTTTTCGGGACTCTTAGCGGTACCCGAGCACCAGGGCGCGCGCGACGAGCTGCCACCCGTCGGCGGCCACGAAGAGCAGGAGCTTGAAGGGGAGCGACGCCCGCGCGGGTGAGAGCGCCGCGAGGCCCATCGCCGCGAGCACGTTCGCCACCACGACGTCGACCACCAGGAAGGGCAGGAACACCGCGAAGCCCATCACGAAGGCGCGGCCCAGCTCCGACACCGCGAAGGCCGGGAGCAGAACCGAGAGGTCGTCGCGGCTCGGGGCCTCCCCGCCCTGCCGCGCCGCCGAGCGCCGCGCGAGGTCGTAGAACACCGCGCGGTCCCTCGGGAGCGCGTTCGCCGAGAGGAAGCGCGCCACGGGCGCCCTCGCGGCCGTCCACGCGCGAGACCAGCGCTCGCGGCCCTCCGTCGTCGCGATGTCGGCGGAGAGGGCCTCGGAGATCGCCGGCCCCGCGCTGCGCGACACCGCCGTCGCCGTCGGCGCCATCACGTGCACCGAGAGCACCACCGCGAGCCCCGCGACCACCGCGCCGCCCGGCACGCCCTCGGCCCCGAGCGCGTTGTGGAGGAGGCCGAGCACCACCGAGATCTTCACGAAGCTCGTGCCCACGAGCAGCACCGAGGGCAGGAGCGCAGCGAGGCCGAGCAGCACCGCGAGCACCAATGGAGACAGGGGCGCCTGCTGCTGCGCGAGGAGGTGGAGCATCACGGCTCGGGGCGCGAGGTGGCCCGCTCGAAGAGCGCGCGCAGCGGGTGGGGAGCCTCCGCGGGCAGCTCGGGGACCTCGCTGGCGGGGAGCTCCGCGACGACGCTCACGGACTGCTCGGTCACGCCGAGGAGCCACGCGCGATCGCCCATGCGAACGAGGTGAAGGGCGCTGCGCCCGTCGAGGGAGACCCGGTCGATCACGCGGAGGACCCGCCCGCGGTGGTGGCTGAGAGGGGCGTGGGCGGAGCGCCGGAGCATCCACCACGCGAGCGCGCAGAAGAGCGTGAGCAGCGCGAGGGTCTGTACGAGCGCGGCTCCCACCCCGGACATGGTCACGGAGCGTACCGACGCGAGGGAGGAGAGTGGAATCGAATTGCACTCACCACGCGGTCATCGCGACGGGGAGGGCGATCACGCGCGCGTCTTCGGAGTCCTTGGCTCCACCCCTTTCAACGTGCAGGGAGCCGTGGCTCCTCCCGGCAGCGGCCAACCCCAGCCCGTAGGCGAAGCGCTTCACGCACCTTGAAAGGGGTGGTCCTCAGCTCCTCTGCGCGCGCGTACCGCCCCGCGAGCCCAGCGTGTCGGTGGGATGCCGCTCCCTCTGACGCTCACTGCCCGAGCGAGACGCGCCAGGTGTGCGTGGAGCCTCCGCTCCCGAAGACGTAGCCGCCGGAGCGCGCGGGGTCGCCGGTCTGCGCGAAGTCGGCGAGGCCGTCGCCGTTGAGGTCGAGGGTGACCCACCAGCGCGTGCCCGTCGCGATGGCCGTGGTGTAGGGGCCGTCGGTGAGGCCGACCGCGGGGGCGGGCCAGCTCGTCCCGGTCGTCGCGAAGCCGCTGCCGGTGTTGAGAAACACCCTCCACGAGGCCATGGGTGTGTTGGCGTTGAAGACGTATCCGCCCGAGCGCGTGGGGTCACCCGTCTGTACGAGGTCGGGACGTCGGTCGCCGTCGAGGTCCATCGTGCTCCACCAGCGGGTACCCGTGGCGATGTTCGCGGTGTAGGGCCCGTCGGTGTGGCCGACGTTCGGCACCGGCCACGTGGTAGCGGTGGTCGAGAAGCCCGTGCCCGTGTTGAGGAACACCCTCCACGAGGCCGAGGGTGTGTTGGCGTTGAAGACGTATCCGCCGCTGCGGGTGGGGTCACCCGTCTGCACGAGGTCGGGACGTCCGTCGCCGTCGATGTCGAAGGTCGACCACCATCGAGTGCCCGTCGCGATGTTCGCGGTGTAGGGGCCGTCGGAGAGGCCGACGTTCGGAACGGTCCATGGGGTGGCCGTGGTCGAGAAGCCGGTGCCAGTGTTCAAGAACACCCTCCACGAGGCCATCGGGGTGTTGGCGTTGAAGACGTATCCGCCGCTGCGGGTGGGGTCACCCGTCTGCACGAGGTCGGGACGTCGATCGCCGTCGATGTCGAAGGTCGACCACCAGCGGGTGCCCGTGGCGATGTTGGTGGTGTAGGGCCCGTCGGTGAGCCCGATGTTCGGCACCGTCCACATCGTCGGAGTGGAGGAGAAGCCGGTGCCAGTGTTGAGGAACACCCGCCACGCGGCGGTGGGTGTGTTGGCGTTGAAGACGTAGCCGCCGGAGCGGGTGGGGTCGCCGGTCTGCACGAGGTCGGGGCGTCCGTCGCCGTTGATGTCGAAGGTCGACCACCAGCGCGTGCCCGTCGCGACGGTGGTCGCGTAGGGGCCGTCGGAGAGACCGATGTTCGGCACGCTCCACGTCGTCGCCGTGGTCGAGAACGAAGTCCCGGTGTTGAGGAACACCCTCCACGAGGCGGTGGGTGTGTTGGCGTTGAAGACGTACCCGCCGGAGCGGGTAGGGTCGCCGGTCTGCGCGAGGTCGGGGCGGCGGTCGCCGTCCATGTCGAGGAGCGCCCACCAGCGGGTGCCGATGCCGAGCGCAGCGGCGTAGAAGCCGTCGCTGTGGCCGTTGGGAGGGACGACCCAACCGCTCGCTGCGCCGAAGCGCCGCGCGCTCATGGGACCCGCGTCGGGGGTGCCTGTGTCGGGAGCGCCAGCGTCGGGAGCGCCAGCGTCGGGAGTGCCGGAGTCGAGGGGGCCGGTGTCGGCAGGGCCAGTGTCGGCGGGACCGGCGTCGAGGCTGCCGGAGTCGAAAGCGCCGACGTCGGGGGTGCCGGTGTCAGGAGCGCCGACGTCGGGGGTGCCGGTGTCGGGAGTACCGGTGTCGATGGGTGAGGGGACGTCGATCGCGGCAGGGACGTCTTCGGCGGTGATGACGTCGAGCTCGCCCGCGTCGGGCGCCGCGACGTCCTGGGCGACGACGTCGGCCGAGGGGACGTCGACGAGGGCGGTGTCGGTGGTGGCTCCGCGGTCGGTGGTGGCGCCCGCGTCGACCGTGGAGCCGGTGTCGATCACGACGCCCGCGTCGTCCTCGGGGACGTCGGTGGGGGCGGGGTCGCTGCACGCGACGCCGAGGGTGATCGAGGCGAGGAGCAGGGGCGTGAGCTGCGAGCGAGGGCGCGACATCGGGGCGGCGCTGTACCGTCGTTCGGTGGTGATGACAACGTGGCGGCGGTCATCCCTGCCCGTCGGGGTCGCGCTTCGCGTCGGCCTTGGCCTTCGCGACGGCCGCGCGGTCTTGCTTCGCGCGGCGGACCCCCTTGGCGACGTCGGCGCCGCGTAGCCGGGTGTATGCCTTCAGGCACGGGAAGGTGTGTACGAGGGTGGCGTCGTCTTCGGCCGCGAGGTCGATGCGACGTCCGACCCGACGGACGGCGCGGCTCAGGTCCGAGAGCGCGAGGGTGAGCTGCTGCTGCGCGACGGACGCGAGGACGTCGAGGCGAGCGACGGTCGAAGGGCGATGAAGCGGCGACGGTCGGGGCTGACTCGGGGGCGTCGTCGGTCGAGGCGTCGATGGCGGGGGTGGGGGAGCACCCGGTCGGCGATGGACCTCCCCGGGTGAGGTCGTGGTCGAGCACGGGGTAGGCCGTGTTCAAGTACCCCCCGTGGGGTGGTCGAAGCCCCTACAGGTGATGCATGTCCCCGGCGTCGCCGAGGGTGCAGCACCGCGACAGGGATGAAGGACAGGGGGTGTAGGGGAGGATCATCGCCACGGCGCCCGACCCGTAGCCACCTCGGGAAGCGCCGCCTGTTCGTGGCCTACGGCGGCCCCCTCTTCGCGCAGGACGAGATGCAGGTCACCGAGCACCCCGCCCTCGGCGCCGTGCGCGAGTGGCTCCTCGCCGAGTCGCTCCCCGGCCTGCGCGGCGTGACCCGCGAGGACGGCCGCGCCACGCCGGTGCTCCTCCGCGGCGTCGAGCGCCGCTGCGCCGTCGCGACCGACGTCGACCTCGACGAAGGGCGCCCCTACGGGCTCTACGGCAACGCCTTCGCCCGCGCCTCGGTCGAGACCGTGCTGTGCGCGACGCGGGTGATCGAGCCTCCCACCGTGAGCAACCTCGTCGCGATGGAGGCTCCCCCCGGGGGCGTGGGGCCGTACACCGACGCGCAGGCGCGGTCGATCATGGCGACGGCGTACACGGGCTTCGACGCGGCGACGCGGGAGTCACGACGCGACGGTCGCGACGTCGACGTCGTGCTTCACACGGGCCACTGGGGGACGGGCGCCTACGGCGGCGACCGCGGGCTCATGGCGATCCTGCAGGTGGTCGCGGCGAAGGCGGCGGGGGTGGAGCGGCTGGTCTTCCACGCGGCGGACGAGCGGGGGATGGAGCCGTGCCGAGAGGCGCTCTCGTGGCTGGAGGCGATGGAGGGCCGCGCGCCGACGCTGGGCGCGCTCCTCGAGGCGGTGGTGGACGAGGGCTTCGAGTGGGGCGTGTCGGACGGGAACTGAGGGCCCCTCACGCCGTCGCTTCAGCCTCCGCCGCGGGCTTCTCCGCCGTCTTGAACACCACGGCGCGCTCCAGCAGCTCGGCCACGTCGAGCTGCTCCACGGGGGACTTCAGCTCCTCCTCCATGTTCTTGAGCCCATCGGTGAGCATCGTCTGGCAGAAGGGGCAGCCCGACGCGATCACGCTCGCGCCCGTGTTCACGAGCTGCAGCGTGCGGCGGTTGTTCACCCGCTGGGTGCCGTGCTGCTCCTCCATCCACATCTGGGCGCCGCCCGCGCCGCAGCACAGGCCCTTCTCGCGGCTCCACTCGGCCTCGACCAGCTCGACCCCAGGGATGGCCGACAGCACCTTGCGCGGCGGCTCGTACACGTCGTTGTAGCGGCCGAGGTAACAACTGTCGTGGTAGGCCACCTTCGCCTTCACGCCCTTGGTCGCCTTGAGCCTCCCCTCGGCCAACAGCCCCAGCAGGAAGTCGGTGTGGTGCACCACCTCGTAGCGCCCGCCGAGGTCGGGGTACTCGTTCAGGAGCGTGTTGAAGCAGTGAGGGCAGGTCGTCACGATCTTCTTCGGCGCGTAGCCGTTGAGCGTCGCGACGTTCTGCTCCGCCAGCATCATGTAGAGGTGCTCGTTGCCCGCGCGCCGCGCCGGGTCGCCCGTGCAGGTCTCCTCTGAGCCCAGGATCGCGAAGTCGACCTTCGCCTCCTTGAGCAGCTTCACCGTGGCGCGGGCGATCTTCTTCGCGCGGTCGTCGTAGCTCGCCGCGCAGCCCACCCAGTAGAGCACCGACGCGTCGGGCTTGTCGCTCATCAGCGGAACGTCGAGGCCGTCGGACCACTCCGCGCGGTCCATGCGGGTGAGGTTCCAGGGGTTGCCGTTGACCTCCAGCGCCTGGAAGGTCTTCTGCAGCTCCATCGGGAACTCACCCCGCACCATCACCAGGTTGCGGCGCATATCCACGATCTTGTCGACGTAGGAGATCATCACCGGGCACTGCTCCTCGCACGCGCGGCAGGTGGTGCAGGCCCAGATCACGTCGGGGTGGATGATGTCGGGCACCACGTTCAGCGGGTACAGCGGCGCCTCGTCGCCGTAGCTGGTGTGCTCGAAGGCGGCCTGCTGGTGCTGGTAGAGGTGGTCGCGCAGGTCGATGCTGAGGTGCTTCGGCGAGAGGAGCTTGCCCGTGCGGTGCGCGGGGCAATTGTCAGAGCACCGGCCGCACTCGGTGCAGGTGTAGAAGTCGAGCATCGCCTTCCACGAGAAGTGCTCCATGCGGCCGACGCCCACGGGGGCCGAGGCGGGGTCGGGGAGCTCCATCGCGGCGCCCATCTGCTCGACCAGGGCGTCGGAGGTCGCGGCCATGGGGGCGAGACGTCCGCGCGGGGTGAGGTCGCGGGTGAGCACGTTCGGCAGCGACGTGATGACGTGGAAGTGCTTGCCGTAGGGCAGGTAGTTCAGGAACGCGAAGACGAGGAAGACGTGCGTCCAGAAGCCGGCGAGGCCCACCACGCGGGCGGTGCCGGGGTCGGAGATCACCACGCCGAGGGCGCGGGCGAGGAGCGTCCCGAGCACCTCGCCCGAGCGGAAGCCGTGGTGGTTGATGAACTCGCCGGCGTTGACGTTGGCGTCGGCGGCGTGCGCCGCGAGGCCGCGGGAGAGGAGCGAGCCCGCGTCGTAGAGCACGTCGGCGATCATCATGGTGGCGATGACCCCGAGCACCACCCACGCGTGCCAGCCGTAGGCGAGGCGCTTGAGCTTGTCCTTCACGCGGAAGCGGATGAAGGTCGCGACGCCGAAGAGCACCCCGAGGACGACGAGGTCCTTGAGGTGGTTGTACCCGCGGCCCGCGAGGGAGATGAGGGGGTCGGGCGACTCGGGGTCGAGCACCCAGAGGTAGAAGCCCTCGTCGTAGCCCCGGCCCACGAGGATGATCGTGCGGAGGATGAGCGTCGCGAAGCCGAGGAAGATCGCGATGTGAGCGACGCCCGCGAGGGGGTACTTCGGCATCTTGATCTGCGCGCGCACCGACCAGAAGAGACCGAGGCCCCCGCCCAGACCCGCGAGGACCACCCCCAGCGCGAGGAAGCTCCGGCGGGCCTCTCCATGGGCGAGGAGACCCCCGAGGAGGGCGCCCGGCGCGGCGATCATCGAGACCACCATCACGCTCACCAGGGCGGCGCCGAAGGCGCTGGGCTCGTGCTGGCCGGGGGCGCGGGTGAGGCGGTCCCAGATGCGGTCGACGCGGCCGACGGGGTCGGCGGCGCCGGTCGACAGGAGCACGAGGCGGCGGAAGGCGCTCATCGAGAACAGCGCCAGGAGGCCGCCCACCAGCAGGGTCATCGCGATGGGGTTCATCGGGTCCTTCAGAGGGCTCGTGAGGTCGGTGAGGTGCGGCGGCCCGTCGAGAACCGCCCCACGGCTCTATAGGGGGACGGCCCGCGGGCGGTCAATCGAGGACTGAATGGCGATTCAGCGCCGTGAGCGCTGTAGTCAGCGCGGGAGCTTGGCGTCGAAGAAGGCGCGGAGCTTGATGAGGTTCTTCTCCTCTCGGGAGAAGCCCGGGGCGGAGTAGCTCCGCGCGAAGCCGGCCACGTCGGCGATGAACTCCGAGCGCACGGCGGCGCCCGAGAGGATGTCGTCGACGGAGCGGCCGCGGGCGGCGGAGCGGCGGAGGCCCTGCACGTACGCGAAGAGCCGGCCGTAGTCGGCGCCGAGGAAGTCTTCGACGAGCCTGGCGTCGCGGGCGAGGGCCGCGACGGCGGGGGAGCCGCCCTCGTCGAGGCCGTCGGCGATGGCCTGGGCCGAGGCGATGCGGAGCACGAAGGCGTCGTCGAGGTAGCCGATGTCGTCGATGCCGTCGGGGATGAGGTCTACGGACTTGAAGACGTAGTTGAGCCCGCCCGCGAGCGCGCGCCTCGCGGCCTCGGGGGTGCCCTCGGCGGCGAGGGCCGAGGCGAGGGCCTCGGCGTCGTGGCCGAGGGTGCGCAGCCAGTTGGGGAAGGTCTCGAGGCAGCGGGCGTCGGTCTCGTTGCTCATGGTGTCTGACGGTCTCCCTCTCGTCGGTGGCGGCGCATGGTAGTGGCGGCGGCGCCGGGGGCACAAGCGGCCCGCGCGCGGGGTTCAGTCGAGGCTGATCGGGATCCAGAAGGCTCGGATCTGGCGGTGGGTGCCGGAGCGGCGGTAGCCCGCGAGGCCGAAGAGGATGTTCCAGGAGACGTCCTCGGGGCGCGGTCGGGCGTAGGAGAAGAGCGGCAGGAGGTGCCACTCGTAGGAGCGCACGCCCTCGCGCACCGACGACATCCAGAGGAAGTTGCCGACGAGCATGGTGACCGACTCGGGCGAGGCGAAGCGCCAGAAGAGCGGCGCGACCACGGTGGAGCGCGAGCCCGTCTCGCTGTTGGAGAAATCCCACACGATGGGGAAGAAGACCGAGTGCCGCCGCGGCCCGTCGCGGCCGGTGAAGAGCAGGGGGTAGATGTTGAAGAACGAGCTCCCGGGCTCGCTGTGGGCGTGCACCGTGGGGAGCACCCACCAGGTCGACGAGGCCGGCGTCGAGCGGTGATAGAACAGCGGGAAGACGGCCTCGGTGTGGGCCCCCGTAGAGGGCTCGCGGGAGGAGAAGAAGATGGGGGCGACGGCGTCCCAGTTCGTGTGGCCGCGGTGGCGCTGGTAGAGCGGGGTGATGAGCGTGCTCGACGCTCGGTCGCGGGAGTAGCCGAAGACGGGCGTGACCAGGGTGAAGGTCTCGCGGTCGCGGTAGTGGTGGAACAAGGGCAGCAGGGTGGTGCGGCTCTCGTTGCGGTCGTGGCGGTGGAAGAACACCGGGGCGAGGTTGACGCTCGCTCCGTCGGGGGCGCCGCGGGTCCAGAAGGGCCCGACCACGGTGAGGTTGGTGCGCGCCTCGCGGTTCTCGCGGTGGTAGGTCAACAGCGGCGGGATGAAGAGGTAGTTCCCGCGGGGGTTGTTGCCGGCGAAGAAGAGCGGGGCGACGCCCCAGTCGGTGTCGGCCCTCAGGCGGTCGTAGTAGAAGGGCCCGGCGATGGTGAGCGCGTGCTCGGGCCGCCACGTGTGGTAGGTGAGCAGCGGCGGGATGACCAGGTGCTCGCGGCGCAGGGCGCCGTCTTCGCCCCAGCTCTCGCCGTAGAAGAACAGCGGCGCGACGCCGAGGGCGCTCCCGTGGCTCTGCCCGCGGCCCCGCCACGAGTGCGAGTACACCGGGGGCACGACCCAGGTGGAGTAGGTGCCACCGCCGGGCTGGTCGAGCGCGCCGCGCCACGAGAAGAACAGCGGGAAGAGCACGTCGGTGCGCTGCCGCGGCGAGCGGTGCCAGTAGTAGGGCGGCACGAGGATGGAGGTCGCGTCGCCCCGGCGGTCGCGGAAGAAGAAGGGGAAGACCACCGTGGTGCGGCGGTTCGCGCTTCGCTCGAGGAGCAGAAAGGGCGGCACGAGCGTGCGGTGCACGCTGCGGTCGGGGTCAGGGTGCTCGCCCGCGTCGGCCTCGGCCACGCCGATCTGGGCGCGGGCCTCGGGGG
>JAEYZO010000760.1 GCA_023428035.1 Pseudomonadota bacterium
GAGCTCTCCCCTGCTTCATCCGTCGTTGATGTCCCCGCTCGCACCTCGTCCTTCACGCTCTCAGGAGGTACCGCCCATGCCTGACCGCTACGCCCTCGCCCTCGCGGTCGCGCTCTCGCTCACCGCGCTCGCCTCGCGCGCCGACGCCGACCCCACCGCCTGGCGTCGCTCCTACGCCCTCGAGGCGCGCGGAGACTCCCGCGGCGCCCTCGCGGCCCTCGACGCCCTCCCCTCGGCGGAGCGCGCGGGCTACGTCTACACCCTGCGCCGCGCCTGGCTGCTCTACCTCGCGGGTCGCCACGACGAGGCGGTGAACGCCTACCGCGCGGCGTCCTCCACCGCGCCGCGGGCGGTCGAGCCTCGGGTGGGCGAGCTCCTCCCGCTGATGGCCCTGCGCCGCTGGCAGGAGACCGAGCAGCGCGCCCGCGAGGTCTCGCGCCTCGACGCCGACAACTACCTCGCGAGCCGACGTCTCGCGCTCGCGCTCTACCAGCTCGGCCGCTTCGACGACGCCCGCGCGATGTACCAGCAGGTGAGCGAGCGCTACCCCGGCGACCTGGAGATGGTCACCGGCTCGGCGTGGTGCGACCTGCGCGGCGGTCGACGCGACCAGGCCGCGACGGCCTTCCGCTCGGTGCTCGCGGTGAGCCCCGACGACGCCACGGCCACCGCGGGCCTCACCGCGGCGCAGCGTCGCTGAGCGCGCGAGGTCGGTAGGTCACGAGGTACTGCCGCGGGAGCGAGGTGACGTCCCCGACGCGCTCGTAGCCCGCGGCGGTCATCTCGGCGTCGACCTGCTCAGGCGCGAGGCGCATCTCGGGTGGAGGGCCGTCCGGGGCCTCGCGGGTGTAGTCGACGATCACCACGCGGCCGCCCGGCCGCAGCGAGGCGCTGAGCCCCCTGAAGTACTCCGTGCGGCCCTCGATGTGGTGGTAGGTGTCGACCACGAGGACGACGTCGACCCTCTCGGGGATCATCGCGTCGGTCGGCGTCGCGAGCACCGGGAAGAGGTTGTCGATGCGAGCGGACGCGGCGCGCTCTCGAACGTGACGGAGGAGCGCGGGCTCCAGGTCGACGGCCCACACCCTCCCCCGCGGGACGAGCGGCGCGATGCGGACGGAGAAGTACCCGGTGCCAGCGCCGATGTCGGCGACGCGCGCGTCGGGCGCGAGGGCGAGCGCGCGGATCACCTCGTCGGGGCGCTGCCACGCGTCGCGCGCCGGGTCGTCGAAGGTGGCCGACCAGCGCTGCACGTCGCCGAAGCCGTGGTACCCGCCGTGGCCCTGCGAGGGAGACGTACCGTGCTGGTGACCGTGGTGCCCGGGCGCTCCGTGCGGGGGCGTGTGCGCCGCGGGGCCCGAGCAGGCCATCATCACCGAAGGGAACCAGAGCGCCGCGCTTCGCATCGGCGGTGACGTCTATGCGCCCGTCACGCGCCGCACAACGGTCTCAGGGCGCGAAGGGCACCGCCGTCGCGACCGCGGGTCCCGTGGCCGAGCCGCGGACCAGAGAGGCCGCGTTGGTGGACGCGTCGGTGACCACGAGGTCGTCGAAGCCGTCTCCGTCGAAGTCGCCCAGCGGCTCGACCCGCGCGCCGAGGTTCGCCGCGTGGACCCTGAGCTCCGTCGCGCCGCCGAGGCGAGCGCGGGAGCCGTCGTAGAGGTCGTCGTAGCCGTCGCCGTCGAGGTCTCCGACGCCGACGCCCTGGGGGAACTCGCTCGCCGTCACCGCCGACGCGGCGAGCGCCATCGACGCGAGCGCAGCCGTGATGGCCGGAGTGCGCCGTCTCATCGCTCCATCAAAGACGGAGACCGCGGGTCGTCAACGGCGCGCCGTTCGCAGAGCGGGAGAGACCCCGTAGTAGGATCACCCCGCGATGAGCTCACACGTTCCACCGTTCAGCGCGCCGCGGCGACCGATCCCCGTCACGCCCACGGAGGAGGAGTGGCGGCGCATGACCCTCGGAGAGCGCGAGGCGCTTCAGCTCGCGGTGCTCGACGCGCTGTCAGACCCCCTCGACCTGATGTCCGAGGGGAGGCCCCACAAGCGGGCGAAGTCCCGCGCGATCGACACGCTGGGCTTGCACTTCAAGACCCTGGGTCGTGACGTGTACCTCGCCGAAGAGATGGCGGTGATGTACCCCGGCGAGCCGGGCTTCTCGCCCGACGTGCTCGCGGTGCTCGACGTGCCGCAGCCCGACGACGACCCTCGCCTCGCCTGGGTGGTCGCCGACGAGGGCCGGGGGCTCGACTTCGTGCTCGAGGTCCTGCACCACGGCGACCGCAAGAAAGACCTCGTCACCAACGTCGAGCGCTACGCCCGGCTCGGCATCCCCGAGTACTTCGTCTACGACCGCGCGCAGCAGCGCATCGTCGGCCACCGCCTGCCGAGCGCGGGAGAGCGTCGATACCAGCGGATCGTCCCGCAGGCCGGGCGCTACGCCTCTCGGGTGCTCGGCCTCGACCTCGCGGTGCAGGACGGTTCGCTGCGCTTCTTCTACGGCATGGGAGAGCTCATCGGCTCGGACGACCTCATCAGCCGCCTCACGGGCATGGTCGACAACCTCGAAGCGAAGGCCGACGCCGCTGAAGCGAAGGCCGACGCCGCTGAGGTTGAGGCGCTGCGAGGAGCTGTGTTGACCGTCCTGGGGGCCCGAGGCGTACCGAGCAGCGACGAGGACCGCGCGCGGGTGCTCTCTTGCGACGATCCGTCGACGCTGCGCCGCTGGCTCGCCCGCGCCGCGACGGCCGCGTCGGCGACCGAGGCCCTCGCGCTCGACGCCACGGAGTGAGCGCGCGCTACAGCGGCGAGAAACGGATCCGCGTCCCCGCCGCGATGGAGCCTGTGTAGTTCACCCCGCGGAGCGGCGAGCGGAAGTCTTGCAGCCCCACGGTCACGTTGCCCGGGCTCTGGAAGGTGAAGCCCGACGGCACCACGAAGCTCGACGGGCTGTAGAGCACGTCGATGTTCCCGTTGGCCTCGTAGGCGATGACCTCGAAGGTCACCAGCGCGCCCGCGAGGTTGTAGAGCCGCGCCCCCACGGTCTGCACCACCACCCTGCGGTTCGGCGCCGCGCCCAGCGTCGCGATGCACACGCCCTGGGAGCTCAGCACCAGGTCGACCCCGAAGGCGTACACCGCGGGCGAGACACCCATCGACGCGGGGAGCGAGCCGAAGTGGCCGATCGGCGCCGTCGTCGGGATCGCCCCCGCCCGGTTGATCACCGGCCCGAAGCTCACGACCCCGTTCGACTGGATGAACAGCCCCGTGTCCCGCGCGCCCCAGAAGCTCACCGGGAACTCCAGCGTCGCGAACACGAACTCGTCGTCGGCGTTGCGCAGCCCCGCGAGCGCGCCGGGCTGCGAGCAGGCCTCGACCCACACCACGTCCGGCGTGGGCGTCGTCACCGAGTAGCCCGCGAAGGGCGCCGCGCAGCGACCGATGGTGCAGGTCGTGCCGCTCCCGCAGACCGTGCCGCAGGCGCCGCAGTTCGACTGGCTCGTCGCGAGGTCGGCCTCGCACCCGTTCGCCGCGTTCCCGTCGCAGTTGTTGAAGGCCCCCGTGCAGCCCGTCACCGTACACGTCGACGCCGCGCAGGCCCCCGTGCCGTTCGGCACCACGCAGGCCATCCCGCAGCCGCCGCAGTGGTTCGTGTCGGTGCGCGTGTTCACCTCGCAGCCGTTGCCCGCGAAGCCGTCGCAGTTGCCGAAGCCCGCGTTGCAGGTGCCGATCGCGCACACCCCCGAGCTGCAGGTCGCGCCCGCGTTCGCGAAGGCGCAGGCGTTCCGGCACGTACCGCAGTTGGCCGGGTCCGCCGCGGTGTTCACCTCGCAGCCGTTGGCCGCGTTGCCGTCGCAGTCCGACCAGCCCGCGTCGCAGGCGAAGCCGCAGCGCGCCGCCGCGCAGGTGGCCCTCGCGTGCGGAGGCGCCGCGCACACCGTCCCGCACGCGCCGCAGTGCGTGGGGGTGGTGTTGGTGTCGGTCTCGCACCCGTTCGCGAGCTGCCCGTCGCAGTCGCCGAATCCCGGGTCGCAGGCCGAGAGCGCGCAGAGCCCCATCGCGCAGCGCGGCGTGCCCCGCGGGACCGCGCAGCTCCGCCCGCAGGCGCCGCAGTGGCTCACGCTGGCGTTGAGGTCGACCTCGCAGCCGTTGCCGTCCATCAGGTCGCAGTTCGCGAAGCCCGCGCTGCACGACATCACCTGGCAGCCGCCGCTCACGCACTCCGGCGTCGCGTTGGCGAGGGCGCAGGCGTTGCCGCACATCCGGCAGTTACGCGGGTCGCTGTCGAGGTCGACCTCGCAGCCGTTGGCGGTGTTTCCGTCGCAGTCGCCGCGGCCCATGTCGCAGGCCGTGCGGGAGCACGCGCCCCCCGAGCACACCCCCGACCCGCCCGAGAACGAGCACGCGTTGTCGCAGCGGCCGCAGTGCGAGAGGGTGCGCGACAGGTCGACCTCGCACCCGTTGGAGGGGTCTCCGTCACAATCGCCGAAGCCCGTGCGGCACTCGAAGGCGCAGGCCCCGTCGACGCAGCTCACGTTGGCGTTGGGCCGGGCCGCGCAGGCCATCCCGCAACCGCCGCAGTGCGCCGCCGCGCTGCGGGTGTTGGTCTCGCAGCCGTTGGTCGGGTCGGCGTCGCAGTCTCCGAAGGGGGTGGTGCACACGCCCACGGCGCACGTCCCCGTCCTGCACGCGGGGGCACCGTTGACCGTGGAGCAGGCCATGCCGCAGCCGCCGCAGTGCTGCGCGTTGGAGTTCGGGTCGACGCAGGACCCGTTGCAGCAGGCCATCCCCCCGGGGCAGCCGCGGGTCGCGTCGCAGCCGGGTACGCACACCGCGCCCGCGCAGCGCTGGCCGATGGGGCAGTGCTCGTCGGCGAGGCACTGCACGCACGCGTGCGTCACGGGGTTGCAG
>JAEYZO010000795.1 GCA_023428035.1 Pseudomonadota bacterium
GGGGGATGTGTCCATAGCAAGCGCCTCAACCGCGCACGCGGAGCGCTTTGTTTCACGGCCGGTCAGAGCTCCGGGGAATCCGGCTCAGCGCCGCGGGCCATCGGACTCACCCGAAATGCAGGCTCAGCCATGCGAGATCGGCAGCTTTTCGACCAAGGGCATTGATGCCGAGGTTTTTGAAGCTGCGCGCAGATAGCCCCCTTTCCGACAACGCGCGCGCGGCGTGCAGGTATGCGACCGGGTCCTCTGCCCGGCTCGCCGCCTTTACGGAACCTGAAATGAAAGGTGCGAGTTCCTCGGCGGAGCGGCCCGGCGTCCCACGCAGGTGTTGGACCGCGTCCGTGAAGCGCTTGCGCTGTGTTCTGCCAAGACTCGACGCGTGTCGCGCAACGTCGCGGTCTGCCTTGTTCTCGGCCTCGGACTTCTGGGTGCTCGCGCTGCTCGACGGTGACGTCGCCTGCCCTTGCGGCGGGCCGTTGCTGCCCTTGGGCTTCGCCTGCATGGGCCCTCGGCCACCGCTGCCCGCCGTGAAGCGCCCACCCTTGTCGCGGTCGTGGTCAGCCTCGTTCCAGGCGGCGTCGGTGCGAACCAACCCAGGCAGATCATCGAGGCCTTCGATGAAGGGCTCGGCGATGCACCGGCACTGGTAGTCCTCGCCGGGGTGGGCCTTGCGCCCCGTGCGCAGGTCGACGACGGGCGGGTCGTCGTAGCTGAACCGCCGCCCCTCCAGGGCGACGTGGCGCTTCCTGACGCGCTCGTCGCGCGAGGTGCGCCAGATGTAGCTGTCGAGCCCCGCGGCCTCGTGTCGTGCCTGGGTGACCTCGGCGTTGAGCGAGAGCACCTGGTCGCGCGCGAGGAGCGCCGCGCGCTGCGGAGTCGCGTCGGTCTCTTCGCGGATGCGGCGCGCGATGGTCTCGACGCGGGTGCCGCTCCCCGCGTCGGTGAGGATCTTCGCGACCCGGTCGACCTTCTCCCGGGCGAGGCTCTTGATGAGCCGCACGTTCTGCCGGCGGAAGGCGAGGAGCTTCGGCGCGAGGTCCGGGTCGTCGGTGAGGTCGACGCCCACCGCGGCCTTCACCTGCGCGCGCCACTCGCTGCGGCTGAGATCGTTGGTGCGCCTCGCGAGGGCGTCGAGGTCGCGCGTCAACGCCGCGGGGGCGGTGAGCCGGCGCAAGAGCTTCGTCAGGCGCCGCCGCAGCCGTCCAGTGATGCCCTCGGGCAAGCCCGCGCCGTCGGCGCCGGCGTCCGTGCGGATCACCCCCTCGTCGCGAAGCGTCGCGAGGGCGGATAAGGCGTCCAACCGCTTCCCGGCGTGAAGCCTCAGCGACGCCCCCTGCTGATCGTTTCGCCCAATGGGTAATCTGTCTACTCCGCGCCCCGGTAGCAGTGGTGACCGATTCCAACGCCCCTCGCGCGGCCCTCTCGCACGCAGACGTCCCTCTCGACGCTGCCTCGTTCAGCGCCCGATCGCCCCACCCTTGCACACCGAGACAGTCAGCTCGTGTCGTCCCACTCCCACGACCGCGCTCGCGCTGTCGTGACCTCATCCGCCGGCAGCCCCAGGTGCTCCAGGATCCGCCGGATCACCACGCGGTCGGTGATCGTCGCGATGAAGCGCATCCTCCCGCCGCAGCGCGGGCACGCCAGCACGTCTACACCCCACACCCGGTGCAGCAGCGTCGCCCAGTCGATCCGCGAGCCCGTCGCCGGCCTCCCCGCCGCCGCCGGCACCGTCGTCGTGACCGCCCCCGTCATCGCCCTGGTGATGTCGACGCTGCCGACGCTCGTCGCCGCTCCGACTCGCCCCTCGCCCTTTGGCACGTCACCCGCGCGCTTCACCTCGGGCGAGTCGCACACGGGCTCCCTCCTGCGCGGCCCCGGAACGATCGCCGCCCTCCACAGAGAGTTCGGCGCGAAGACCCCGTGGTACCGCACCAGCGAGTGTCGCGGCGGAGACACCAGCGCCGCCAGCCGCGCCATGAACTCCATCGGCGTCATCAGCCGGTGCGTCTCACCGCGACCATCCGCCTTGCTCCACTTCACCCGATACGCGATGCGTCCGTCGGGCAGCTCGCTCACTCGTTCGAGCGCCACCGCGGGTCGCGCCACGTAGCGCAGCAGCCGCTCGCGGCCCTCCACGTCGGTCGCGCCGAGGTACACGCTCGCGTGCAGGTTGAAGCCCGCGAGCTCCACCGCCTGCGCCTTCGGTGGCCGCCGCCCGAAGCGCGCAGCGTCACCGTCTTCCGCCACCGGCTCTCCGTCGTCGCTCACACTGCCATACGTCCCACGCGCTACGGCGGCGCGGCGACACCCGCGCAACGGGTCGTCGCTCCCTTCGTCGTCCTCGCTCTCGTCGTCGACCTCCCGCGCTAACGACTTCGCGACGCGCCGCACCACCCGCTCCAGCACGCCTGCGAGGTCCTCCCTCCGCGGTGAGGGCGTCGCGACGAACTCCGGCGATGACCCGTCGGTCGGGCACCGCCACGCGCCGTCGGCCGCAATCACGTGCAGGTGCACGTTGAGGTTCAAGCTCCCACCGAAGCGCTGGACGAAGGTGACCGCCCCGGCCTCCACCCGCTGCGCGTCGGTCACCGCGAGGCCGCTCGCGTCGCGGTACCAACGACGAAGCTCCTCGAAGAACACCCGCGCCACCAGCGTGAGCGCGTCGGGCTCCGCCGCGAGGCGCAGCCGCAGGTCGAAAGGCACGCTCAACACCCACTGCCGCAGCGGAACCTCGGGCAGCACACAGTCCACCAGATCGGCCGCGGTCTCGCTCATGCGCCGTCCGCCGCACGACGGACACACCCCGCGCAGCTTGCACGAGAAGGCCACCACCATGTCGCGCCCGCAGCCCGCGCACCGCGCCCGACCGAAGCCGTGCGCCAGCACCCCGCAGCGCAGGTACCCACGAAACTCCTCCACCACGTACCGCGGCAACGGCCGCCCGCTCCGCGCCTCGGCGAAGCGCACGAAGCTCTCCAGGTGCGTCGACACCGCCCGGTGCAGCAGCGACCCCGTCGGTTCGTGACGCGCGTAGGACCCCTCCGCCATCGCGGCGGCCCGAAAGCGCGCCGGGTGCCACGTGCGCCCTGACGAACCAGAGCGTGATGGTGGTGGCGACGAGCCCTGGCGCCGGTGGCGACGGCCCGACGACGGCGCGCGTCACCGATCCCCCGGTCCGTGTCACCCCCCGCGCCCGGTTCGCGGCGACCTTCACGTTGGACACTGTCACCCAGGTTCCCGGTCTGCGACGACCCTCGACCCTGTCCGTGACCCCCTTCGACCCTGTCCGCGACACCCTCCAACCCTCTCCGTGACAGGGTCGCACCCCCTCCCGGACACCCTCCAACCCTCTCTGCGACAGGGTTGGACCCCCTCCCACACACCCTCCCACCCTCTCCGCGACAGGGTTGGACC
>JAEYZO010000944.1 GCA_023428035.1 Pseudomonadota bacterium
GCGGCGCGGAGCGAGATCCACGCGCGGGCGGCGGCGGCGCGTGACGCGAGCGCTTCCGACGGGTCACCGATCGCGGCCATGGCGGGGCTGCTCCCCGCTCTGGTCGCGAGTCGGCGCGACTGGCGAGCGGCGGCGGCCCTGCTCGTTCCCGAGTCCGCCCTCGCGCCGCTCTTCGGCCTGGTGCGCCTGGGTTACGCGATCGAGTCGGTGACCCCCAAGCGCATCACGTTGATGTGCCCGCTCCTCCCGAGGGCGCGTCGCCCGCGGTGACCCCCGCTACACCGTCACCCGCACCCGCAGCTCGGCCTTCAACCGAAGCGTCCCCATCATCGCCGTGTACGGGGTGATCCCGTAGTCCGGCTGCCGCAACACCACCTCGGCCACGCGCCGCTCCCCCTCGCTCCGCAGCGTCGTCGCGAGCTCCCGCGTGACCCCGTGCAGCGTGAGCCTCCCCCTCACCGCGTCTCCCTCCACCTCGCCCTCGAACACCGCCTCGGGGAAGCGCCCGCTGTGCAGCACCTCCCCCCGGATGGTCTCCTCGATCTTGGCGAGGTCACCGCGGCTCAGCGCTCGGGGGTCGTCGCGGCCGTCTCTCACCGCGCACACCACCTTGAGCGAGTCGAGCTCGAAGCGCGCGCTCACCCTCTGCCCGTCGCGCTCGATGCTGAAGCGCCCCACCTGCAGCTTCAGGTCGTGCGCGACCTTCGAGAGCAGGCCCTCTTTGTAGGTGAGCACCAGGCACTCGGCGTCGCGCTGGTCGTGGCGCTCGACGCTCACGACTTCAGCACGCCGAGCTTCTTGCCCACCGCCGTGAAGGCGCTCACCGCCGCGGCGATGTCGCTCGGCTCGTGCACCGCCGAGAGCTGCACCCTGATCCTCGCCTCGCCCCGCGGCACCACCGGGAACGAGAAGCCGATCACGTAGATCCCCTCGTCCAGCAGCCGCGCGGCCATCTCCTGCGCGAGCTTCGCGTCGCCGAGCATCACCGGAACGATCGGGTGGATCCCCGGCTTGATCTCGAAGCCCGCCCTCGCCATCGCCTCGCGGAACTCCAGCGCGTTGCCCATCACCTTGTCGCGCAGGGCCGTGGTCTCGCTCAGCATATCGATGGCCGCGATGCCCGCCCCCACGATGGCCGGCGCCAGCGCGTTGGAGAAGAGGTAGGGCCGCGAGCGCTGGCGCAAGAGCTCGACCACCTCCTTGCGGCCCGCGGTGAAGCCCCCCGACGCGCCCCCGAGGGCCTTGCCGAGGGTGCCCGTGATGATGTCGACGCGGTCGATCACGCCGCAGTGCTCGTGGGTGCCGCGACCCGTCGTGCCCACGAAGCCCGAGGCGTGGGAGTCGTCGACCATCACCATCGCGTCGTAGCGCTCGGCCAGGTCGCAGATCACGTCGAGCTTCGCGAGGAAGCCGTCCATCGAGAAGACCCCGTCGGTGGCGACGAGGCGCAGGCGCTTTCCCTGGGTCTTCTTGAGGGCGTCTTCGAGCGCGGCCATGTCTCCGTTGGGGTAGCGGTGCCGCTCGGCCTTGCAAAGGCGTATCCCGTCGATGATCGACGCGTGGTTGAGCGCGTCGGAGATCACCGCGTCTTCCTCAGAGAGGATGGTCTCGAACAGACCCCCGTTGGCGTCGAAGGCCGAGCCGTAGAGGATCGCGTCTTCCTTCCCGACGAAGGCCGCGAGGCGAGACTCCAGGCCCTTGTGGAGGTCTTGCGTGCCGCAGATGAAGCGCACCGACGACATCCCGTAGCCGTGGGTGTCGATGGCCTCGTGCGCCGCGGCGATCACCCGCGGGTGCGCGCTCAGCCCGAGGTAGTTGTTCGCGCAGAAGTTCAAGACCTCGCGGCGCGCCCCGTCGCTCCCGACGGAGATGTGGCCTCCCTGGGGGGAGACGATCACCCGCTCGCCCTTCCAGAGCCCCGCCTCGCGGATCTCGTCGAGGGCCTTCGCGTACACCGGCAGCGCGTTGCGATCCATGGGTGCGGGTATTACCCCCGACGCGCCGCCCGCGTGAAGGCCCCTCTCCGTCACCGCGGCGCCGTGTACTCTCCGCCCCCGTGCCGCGCATCACCACTGCCCTCTCCCGGCGGATCGGGCTCCGCTACCCCATCGTCTGCGCCCCGATGTTCATCATCTCCAACAAGGAGATGATCGTCGCGGCGGCCGAGGCCGGGGCCCTCGGCGCCATGCCCTCGCTCAACCTCCGAACCCACGCGGAGTTCCGCGAGGCCCTCTCGTTCATCCGCGCGAAGACCGACCGGCCCTTCGCCATCAACCTCACCATCCGCCTCACCGAGCCCGAGCGCCTGGAGCAGGACTTCGCCGCCTGCCTCGAGTTCGAGGTGCCCGTCATCATCACCAGCTACGGAGACCCCACGCAGCTCGCGCGGCGCGCGCACGACAAGGGCGCGGTGGTCTTCCACGACGTCATCAACCTCAAGCACGCGAAGAAGGCCGAGGCCGCGGGCGCCGACGCCATCATCGCCGTCGCCGCGGGCGCGGGCGGCCACGCGGGCACCACCAGCCCCTTCGTGCTGGTGCCCTACCTCCGCGAGAACCTCTCCGTGCCCGTGATCGCCGCGGGCTGCGTCGCCACGGGGCGCCAGGTCGCCGCGTCGCTCTCCCTCGGGGCGGAGCTGGTCTACATGGGCACGCGCTTCATCGCCTCGACCGAGTGCGGCGCCGACGAGGCCTACAAGCGCTCGGTCATCAACGGCACCCCCGAGGACATCGTCTACACCGACTCCGTGAGCGGCGTGCACGCGAACTTCCTCAGGGACACCGTGCCCGGGATGGAGCGCGCCGACCGCGCCGAGGCCCAGCGCGCCGTGCAGCAGGGCGGCGGCAAGCGATGGAAGGACATCTGGTCCGCCGGCCACGGCGTCGCCCTCGCCCACGAGGTCAAGCCCGTCGGCGCCATCGTCGAAGACATCGTGCGCGAGTACGCCGACGCCGTGGGCTCGCTCCCCGCGCTCGAAGACTGAGCTCTTCGCTACGGGTCGCGGTCGAGCACCACGCCGCCGCGGGAGGCCTCCTGCGCGGGCTCGGGCCGCAGCCACAGCCACAAGGCCACCGCCCCCGCGGTCACCGCCACGCCGGTCATGATGTCCGCCGTGACCGCGAGCGCGAGGCCCCGCGTCGACAGCGACTGCACATCGGGAGACATCTGCGTCCGCTCGCGGAGCTCGCCGTGCGTCGTGATCGCCCCCACGCCCGTCCCGATCGCCGTCACCGCCGCCGCGCCCGCCACGCCCGTGACGATCCACCGCGGGAGCGTCGAGCGCGCGTCGCGGTGCGGCGCGAGCTGCACCTCCAGCACGTAGCGCTCCCCCCGCGAGAGCACCGCCTGCCCGCGCCACGGGAGGTACCCCGGCGCCTCCACCGCGATGCGCCGGGGCCCCGACTCCAGCGCCAGGGGAGGCCCGGTCACTTCGCGAAGCTCGCCGTCGACCCGCAGCGCGGCCCCCTCCGGAGCGCCCCGCACCGTGAGCGTCGGCGGCGGCGCGAGCGCCGGGTGCTCCGGCGGTCGCTGGAGCGTGAACGACTCCACCCGCGCGTCGCCCGCGGCGAGGTCTACCTCGCGCTGCTGCGTGAGGTAGCCCTCGCGTGAGACCCGCACCAACACCCGCCCCGCGGTGAGCGTGAGGGGCTCCCCCACCGCCAGCGCGCGGTCGCTCACCGTCACCGTCGCGTCGGCGGGCTCGACCCGCACCCGCAGCGTCACCAGCATCGGCCGCAGCTCCCCGAGCGCGCGCTGCGCCGAGCGGCGCTGTCGGCGAGAGGACCGCGGCGCCTCGGCGATGAAGCGGTCGTAGGCCGCCACCGCCTCGGGGTAGCGCCGCATCCGCTGGAGCGTCACCGCGAGGTTGAAGAGCGTGCCGGGCCTGCGGGCGAGCTCCCACGCGCGCTGGAACTCCGCCGCCGCGGGCTCGTAGTCGCCGCGGTCGAAGAGGCGCACCGCGAGCTCGAAGTGCTGCCTCCCCTCGGCCACCTGCTCCCGGGTCGGGCTCTCCTGCGCGAGGGCCGCCCGAGGCGCGAGCGCCAGGGCCGCGCAGAGGCTCGCGCGGGCCCACCAGCGGGGCCGCGTGGAGGAGGTCGGCTCAGAACTCACGGGAGATGTCAGA
>JAEYZO010000901.1 GCA_023428035.1 Pseudomonadota bacterium
CCCCCGCCCTGCGCGCGGCGGTGCCCGCGACGCGCCACGCGGGCGATGCTCTCGCGGAGCGCGTCGATGGCGGGGGGTGATGCAGGTGCTGATGCGTGTGGTGCCGCCGCGGTACCGAGCTCGCACGGCCCTCCCTCCCGATCGCCCACGCCAGGGCGGCGACGCAGCCCGCGGCCGAGCTCCCCACGCCGAGCTTGCGGCCGTCGTGGTTCATGGCGCTGAGGTCGATCGTGAAGGCTCCCTCGTCGGGCATCGCGCGGAGCAATCCCTCGCGCGTGGCCTCTTCCCACGCGGCGCGGGCCTCGGGGGGGACGAAGCTCGTGTCACCCTCGACCCGGTCGCGCGCGACGGCGTGGCGGTCGACGGCCATCACCCACGCCTCGCCCCCGTGGAGGATCGCGTACTCGCCGGCGAGCATGAGCTTTCCGGGCGCGCGCGCGCGGGTGTCGCGGGGGGAGTGCATAGAGCGCGGAGGGCGCGCGATAGGTACCCGATGCGCGCGGGGCGTCAACCGGTGGGTCCCGACGCTTCCGTCATGGGGCGGGGTGATCCATCCTCCCTCGCACCATGGCCTTCCATCAGACCCCGCCGAGCCTCGGGAACCAGTACGACCACGACCGGGTGCTCCGTTCGTACCTGCGACGCACGCTGCCCGCCGAGGTGCTCCGCGAGGTGGAGCCCTCCCTCCGGTCGATGGGTGAGCGCGCGGGCGGCGAGCTCTACCAGCTCCAGCTCGCCGACCGACTCAACGAGCCCACCCTCACCCAGTGGGACGCGTGGGGCCACCGCGTCGACGCCATCGAGGTCTCTCCCCTCTGGAAGCGCGCCGCCGTCATCGCCGCGGAGGACGGGCTCATCGCGATCCCCTACGAGCGACGTCACGGCGCGCTCTCGCGGGTGCACCAGTTCGCGCTGGTCTACCTCTTCAACCCCTCGACCGATGTGTACACCTGCCCCCTCGCGATGACCGACGGCGCGGCGCGCACGCTCCTCGCGCACCAGAACCTCCCGCTCGTCGAGCGCGCGCTCTCTCGCCTCACCTCGCGCGACCCCTCCCTCGCGTGGACCTCGGGCCAGTGGATGACCGAGCGCACGGGCGGCTCCGACGTAGGCATCTCCGAGACCGTGGCCCGCGAGGTCGACGGCCAGTGGAGGCTCTACGGGACCAAGTGGTTCACCAGCGCGACCACCTCGCAGATGGCCCTCACCCTCGCCCGTCCTGAAGGAAACCCCGCGGGAGGCCGCGGCCTCGCCCTCTACTACGTCGAGACCCGCGACGACGACGGTCGGCTCCGCAACATCCAGGTCAACCGACTCAAGGACAAGCTCGGCACCCGCAAGGTCCCCACGGCGGAGCTCACCCTCGACGGCGCGCCGGCCATCCCCGTCGCGGGGCTCACCGACGGTGTCCGCAACATCTCTCCGATGCTGAACATCACCCGCACCTGGAACGCCGTCTGCGCCTCGTCGGCGATGCGCCGCGGCGTGGCCCTCTCGCGCGACTACGCGAAGCGCCGCGTGGCCTTCGGCGCGACCCTCGCGGAGAAGCCCCTGCACGTCGACACCCTCGCGGGGATGCAGGCCGAGGCCGAGGCGGCCTTTCACCTCACCTTCTTCGCGGTGGAACTCCTGGGCCGCGACGAGTCGGGCGAGGCCACCGAGGACGAGCGGTCGTTGCTCCGCGTGGTGACCCCGCTGGTGAAGCTCACGACGGGCAAGCAGGCGGTGTCGGTGACGAGCGAGTCGCTGGAGTGCTTCGGAGGCGCGGGCTACGTCGAAGACACGGGGCTCCCGGTGCTGCTGCGCGACGCGCAGGTCCTGTCGATCTGGGAGGGGACCACCAACGTGCTCTCGCTCGATACGCTGAAGGTGCTGGAGAAGTCGGCCCCGGCGCTGCGCGCGACGGTGGCCGCGCTGGCCGAGGGCGTGAGCGATGACCGGGTGCGTCCGCTGGCGCGAGAGGCGCTCGCGGCGACGGACAAGGCCCTCGGTTCACCGCGCGCGCGGCTGACGAACGCGAAGGACCCGGCGGCGGCGCTCGCGGGCATCGAGTCCGACGCGCGGCGGGTGGCGCTCACGCTGGGGCGGTCGCTGGCGCTGGCGCTGTTGTGTCGTCAGGCTGAGTGGTCGTTGCGGGTGGAGCACGACGCGCGTCCGCTGGCGGCGGCGCGGCGCTTCGCTCGCAACGGGGTGGACCTTCTGGTGGAGGGCGCGCTGCTCGACGAGAGCGCGGCGCTCGCGAACGACAGCGAGTGGGGCGGGTGAGCGATGCGATCGCGGCGCTTCACCGCGAGGTGAGGGTGAACGGGTAGTTCACCGTGACGACCCCGCCGCCCTCGGGCGCGGGGAACCGCCACCGCCGCACGGACGCCGCGATGCACTGCCCGACGCTCGGTGACGCGAGCGTGTCTTCCGTCACCGCCGACGCGAGCACCTCACCGGTGCCCCCGATCACGAAGCGCACCGTCACTCGCCCCGCGACCGACGGGTCCTGCGCGAGCCCCTGCTCGTAGCAGTGGTTCACCTGCCCGAGGTTCCGCAGCACCACGCGCCGGATCACGTCGGGAGGAAGCAGCCCAGCGACCGACGGCGGCGCCGCGCGCACCGTGGGTACCCGCGTCTCCCGTAACCGCTGCGGACTGCGCGCCGGGTTCGACTCGGCCTCCAACGCGGCGGCGCGCGCCTGAGCGGCCGCCTCCGCC
>JAEYZO010000922.1 GCA_023428035.1 Pseudomonadota bacterium
CGGGAGCCCTCGCGGGCCTCGCCCCCGTCGCCATCTCCAACCACCTCCGCGGAGGCACCCTCTCGCTCCTCACCACCAACGGCGGCGTGAACCTCTTCGTCGGCAACAACCCCGACTGGAGACACACCATCGCCACGCCCCCGGGCTGGCGCTGGGACGAGATCCTCCAGACCCCCGCGCGGCGCCACGTCGAAGACCCCTTCATCGCCTCGCGCTTCTTCGTCGACGCCGCGGTGCGCTGGTGGGCCTCGCACCCCTTCCGCGCCCTCGGCGCCCTCGCGGTGAAGCTCAACGACACCCTCTCGGGCCGGGAGGTCCCCCGCAACCTCGACGACTACGGCGCCCTCGCCCACACACCCCTCTCCCGCGCCCTCTCGTGGGACCACGTCCTGCGCTTTCCCTTCGGCCTCGCGCTCCCCCTCGCGGCCGTGGGCGCCGCGGCCCTCTGGCGCGACGAAGACCCCGCGCGACGTCACACCGCGCGCACCGTCGCCGCCTTCGCGATCACCAACGCCCTCGGCGTCGCGGTCTTCTTCCCCGCGGCGCGCTACCGCCTCGGGATCGCCCTGGCCATCCTCCCCCTCGCCGTCGCCGGGGCGCGCGCCCTCATCGACCCCGCGCTCCGAAGGGCCCTCCCCGTGATCCCGACCGCCGTCCTTGGCGTCGGGCTCTTCGTCACAGCGAACTTCGTCGGGCCCTACACCGCGCCCGACCTGCGTGGTCGCGAAGACCTCCTGCGCGGGTGGTCGCACATCTCCGCGCGGCGCTTCGTCGAGGCGCAGCGCGCGCTGGAGCGCTCCGTCGACCGCGACCCCACCGACCCTGAGTCATGGCGCGCCCTCGGAGAAGCCCGCGACGCCGTGGGTGACCGACCCGGCGCGCTGCGCGCCCTGCGACGCGCGGTAGAGATCGCGCCCCGCTACGCGAACGCGTGGCAGTTCATCGGCTCCATCGAGGGCGTGCTGGGTCACCCCGCGCTCGCGCAAGAGGCCCTTCAGCGCGCGGTGGAGCTGCACCCGAGCCACCCCCTCGCGTGGGGAGAGCTCTCCGCCGCCTACCTCGACCAGGGGCGGCTCGAAGACGCCGTGCGCGCGGGCCGCGAGGGCGTGCGGCTCAACCCGACCCACGCGTACTTCCGGTACTTCCTCGGGGCGGCGCTGTGCAGGAGCGGCGAGCGCGGCGAGGGCGAGGCCCATCTCACCCAGGCGCTCCGCCTGTCTCCGCGCAACGCAGACTTCCGCCGGGAGCGCGCCCGCTGCCGAGAGAGGAGCCCGCGATGACAGCCCTCCCCCTCGCCGTCGCCGTCACCCTTACGCTCACGCTCACGCCCGCGCTCGCGTCGGCGCAGACCTTCACCGTCCCCCTCGACGAGGCCCGCGGAGCCATGGCCCGCGACGAGCGCGCCCGCGCGTGGACGCTCCTCACAGCGGGCGCCCTCTCTACCGCCGCGGGCGTGCCGATGATCCTCGCGACCGACGACCCCCGCCTGCGCTGGGCCGGAGTGATGACCGCGGGCTTCGGGGCGGTGAACCTCGGCCTCGCGATCCCGTGGGCGCTCCGCCTCGGCAACGAAGACCGACCCGTCGCCGGGGAGACCGAGCTGATGACCCGCCTGCGCCGCTCGCGCGCGGCGCACCGCACGGCCACGGTCTTCGCCGTGAACGTCGGCCTCGACGTGCTCTACGTCGTGGCCGGCACCGTCGCGTGGATCCTCGGCGCCCACGAGGGCGCCGACGGACTCCGCGGCGGGGGCATCGCCACCCTCGCCCAGGGAACCTTCCTCCTCGCCTTCGACCTCTGGGGCTGGGTCGCCTCAGACCGCAACGCCACCCGCTTCACCGACGCCCGCTGAGCTCCCCTGGCGCGCCCGGCACGACGCTGGCACCGTGCGCGCGCCGATGCACACACCCCACACCCCTCCCTTCGTTCGAGCCCTCTCCCTCGCGCTCGCGGTGTGCGCCGGAGCCACGGTGGGCTGCGGCGCCACATCCATCCAGGGCCCCTCGCCCGACGCCTCCAACACCACCGACGCGGCGGTGACCACCGACACCGGCGTGAGCGTCGACCGCGCGACCCCCACCGTCGACGGGCCCAGCACCACCCCCGTCGACGTGCCTGTCCCGCCCCGTGACGTGGGCTCCCCCACCGACGTCAGCCCGACCTTCCCCTGCGGGCCCGAGAACGACGGCCGCGCCTGCGACGCCGTCGGTACGGGCTGCGGCGGCGGAGGGGGTGGCCCGTGCGCCTCGTCGTTCAACTGCATGTGCGGCGTCGACCGCCGCTGGAGCTGCACCGTCTCGTCTCCGCCCTTCCCCTGCGACGCGGGCGCGCCCGACGTCTCGCCGCCCGATGACGTCCCCGGGCCGACCTGCTCCATCGTGGGGCGCTACGCGATCACCATCGAAGGCCAGACCCTGTGGTTCGAGTTCACCGCGGGCGGCGTCTGGCGCGCGGCGACCAGCGAGTCGGAGCTCAGCTCGATGGCGGCGGTGCAGGGCGCCTACACCCAGGGGGGCGCCGTGCTCACCCTCTCCGGCGAGACCCGCGGCGGCGGCATGGGGATGTCGTCCTGCGCGCCGAGCGACACCGGCCGCTACACCGTGGAGTTCTCCGCCGACTGCGCGCGGCTGCGCCTCGGGCTCGTCTCCGACGACTGCGCCGAGCGCGGCGACGCCCTCTCGCGCTTCGGCTTCGAGCGTCGCTGAGTGAGCGCCCCCACCCTGCGCGAGTGGCTCGCCGAAGGCCCCTTCGCCCTCGCGATGTCGTCGGGCTTCTTCGGCTTCTTCGCCCACGCTGGAGCGCTCTCAGCGGTGCTCGACGCGGGCTTCACGCCCTCGCGCACGGCGGGGTCGAGCGCGGGCGCCCTCGTCGCGGGGATGCACGCCGGCGGAGTCTCACCCGACACCACGCGAGAGAGGCTCTTCACCCTGCGCCGCGAAGACTTCTGGGACCCGTCTCCGGGCGCGGGCCTCCTGCGCGGAGGGCTCTTCCGCGCGCTGCTCGACGAGGTGCTCCAGGGGGCGAGCATCGAGTCGTCGCGGGTCCCCTTCGCGGCGAGCGTCTTCGACCTGCGCTCACGGCGCACGGCGGTGCTGCGCGAAGGGAGCCTCGCGGCGGCGATCCACGCGTCGTGCGCGTTGCCGGTGCTGTTTCACCCGGTGCGCGTGGGCGAGCGGCTCTACAGCGACGGGGGCATCGCCGATCGGCCGGGGGTGATGGGCGTCGCCGACGCGCCGCGGGTGCTCTACCACCACCTCGCGTCGCGCTCTCCGTGGAGGCGCGCGGGCTCGACCTCGCTGCGCGTGCCGACGCGAGAGGGCATGGCCGCGGTGTCGATCGAGGGCATCACCCGGGTGAACCCCTTCGCGCTGCACCGAGGGATGACCGCGTACGCCGAGGCCGAGCGCGCGATGCGCCGCGCGATGAACGGACCGCTGCGCGACGGCGTGGTGCGACTCAGCGCGGGGTGACGAAGCCCCGCAGCGCCGCGAGGAGCTCGGGCTGGAACGCGCTCCACAGGTCGTTGTGGCGCGCGCCCTCGATGGTCACCAGGCGCCCGTGCGGGAAGCGCCCCGCGAGCGCCCGCCCCTGCGCGTAAGGGACCACCTCGTCGCGGGTGCCGTGCACCACCAGCGTCGGGAGCGTGATCGACGGCGCCTTCGCGGCGTTGTCGAAGCGGTCGCGCACCATCCACTGCACGCCGGGCAGCGGGAAGATCGCCGCGGCCATGTCGGGCACCGACGTGAAGGGCGTGAGCAGCGCCAGCCGCGAGCCCTCTCCCCGCGCCGCGAGCTCCGTCGCGACCCCGGAGCCCAGCGACTGCCCCAGGAGCACGGCGCGATCGCGAGGCACGCCCAATCGCTCACGCAGGAGGGCCATCGCCCCCACGGCGACGTCGACGATGGCCTCTTCGCTCGCCTCGTCGTCGTGGAGCGGGCCGTAGCCCGGGTACTCCACGGCGTAGAAGCTCCAGCCCTCGCGGCGCGCGATCGGCGCGAGCTCGGCGCAGTCGGAGAGCTGCATCCCGTTGCCGTGGAAGTACACGAACACGGGAGCGCCGGGCGCGGCCTCGGACCAGAGCGCGGCCACGCGGCGTCCCTCGGGGGAGCGGCCCTCGACGAGGGCGCCCGCGCGCGCGTCGACGGGCTCCGGCGGGAACGACGGGAACAGCAGGCTGCGTGAGAAGGCGCGGATCATCAGTGACACCGTGAGGTAGACGAAGAGCACGCCCAGCGCGACGCGGAGGGCGAGGCGTCGTCGGGGGTTCACCCGCGGTCGAGCCGGCCGCGCACCACCGCGCGGGCGATGGGGTGGTAGCCCGCCGCGGCGCGGGCGAAGACCTCTCGCGCGAGGTCTTTCGTCTCGGGTCGCGAGGCGAGGTCGCCGTAGAGCGGCGCGAGGTACTTCATCCGACCCACGGTGGTGAGCACGCGCTCGACCTCGGGGAGCACGAGGTCGTAGCGGGAGGCGAGGGCGAGGCGGAGCCAGGCGACCTTCACCTCCATGTTGCCCGCGGAGGAGAGCCCGAAGCGCGCGTCGAGGGCGGCGCAGTAGGCGTGAGACTGCGGCCGCGGCAGGCGGTCGAGGAAGAGGTTGAGCTCCGTCGCGTCGAGGGTCTCCGACGCGGGAGGGACGGTCGACCCCAACGCGAGCACCGCGTCGAGACGCGCAGAGCGCGCGGAGGGCGCGCCGGGAGGGATGCCCTCGGCGTCGAGGTAGGCCCTCGCGTCGACGGCGTCGAGGGCGCCGGGGAGCTCTCGCTCGGTGAAGGCGACGAAGTCTTCGGTGGTGACGGCGCCGAAGGCGAAGGCGTCGAGGTAGCGCCGCGCGAAACCGTCGAAGCGCTCGCGCCCGACGTGCAGCTCGATGGCGCGCAGGAGGAGGTAGCCCTTGTCGTAGGGCACCACGCTGAAGGCCTCGTCGGGGTCGACGCCGTCGAGGCGCGTGCGGAGCTTCGTGAGCTCGGGGTGCCCCTCGCGGGTGAAGCGCGCGACGGCCTCGTCGAGGTCGAGGCGGCAGAGGGCGGCCATGAGGGCGGCGGCGTCGGGGCCTTCGAGGGCCTCGACGATGCGGAGCTCGGCGAAGCGGGTCCAGCCTTCGTTGAGCCAGAAGTGCTCGGCGGTGGCGTTGGTGACGAGGTTGCCCGTCCACGCGTGGGCGAGCTCGTGGGCGATGACCCGGGCCTGCGTGCGGTCGCCCGCGAGGAGGGTGGGGGTGACGAAGGTGAGCCGCGGGTTCTCCATGCCGCCGTAGGGGAAGGACGGAGGCATCACCAGCACGTCGAAGCGGTCCCACCCGTAGGGGCCGAAGAGGGACTCTCCCGCGGCGAGCATGGCGTTCACCTCGGCGAACTCCCACGCGGCGCGGTCGACCACCGAGGGCTCGGCCCAGACCACCGTGCGCGGCCCGAGCTCCCGCGACGCGAGCTCGCCCACCGCGAAGGCGAAGAGGTAGGGCGCGATGGGCTGCGGCATGTGCCACCGCTCGGTGGCCGTATCGCCGTCTTCGTCCCTGCCGTCGAAGGCGGCGGCCATCAGCCCGCGGAGCGCGCGGGGCACGGTGAGCCTCGCGGTGAAGGTGACGCGCCGCTGCGGGGTGTCCTGCAGCGGGAGCACCGCGCGGGCGTGGATGGCCTGGCACTGCGAGAAGAGGAAGGGGTGCTTCTTCCCCGCGGTCTGCGCGGGGTCGAGCCACTGGAGCGCGCTCGCGTCGGGGGAGGTGCGGTAACGCACGGTCACCGCGCGCGTCGCGGGGGGGAGCGTGAGCGAGAGCCGCGCGCCGAGGATCGGGTCCTCGGGGTGGAGGGTGTACTCGACGGGCTCGCCCTTCTCGGTGGTGACCGAGGTGATGGACAGCCCGCGGGTGTCGAGGTCGAGGGGGCCTCCCGCGGGCGCGTCGAGGCGGAGGGTGACGGTGGCGTCGAGGGTGCGGGAGGCGAAGTCGACGCGGG
This sequence comes from Pseudomonadota bacterium, assembly GCA_023428035.1. Taxonomy (GTDB): domain Bacteria; phylum Myxococcota_A; class Polyangia; order Polyangiales; genus JAEYZO01. The sequence goes on from JAEYZO010000922.1 coordinate 5,951, forward strand.
CCTCCCAGTCGAGGGCGGTGACGCTGGGGTGGGTGTCGTCGGCGTAGGAGTGCGGGTCGAGGCGAGCCATCGGGCGCGCGATGGTAATGCAAGCGGGGCGCGGGGTATGGTCCAACGCGAAGCATGCGCCTCACGGTGAAGAAGCTCGGTCCGCTGCGCGAGGCGACGGTCGACCTGTCGAAGCGGCTCATCGTGCTCACGGGGCCGAACAACTCCGGCAAGACCTGGCTCGCGTGGTGCGTCTACGCGCTCGCGACGCTCCCCGCCGAAGAGCTCGCGCCGGTGGTGAAGCCCTTCGCGGAGGAGCTGCTGGCGTCACCGAAGCGAGGGCTCGGCGCGGCGCGCACGGAAGCGCTGTGTCAGGCGGTGATCGACGCTGTTCCAGCGGTGTTGATGCGGTGGCTGCCCATCGTGTTCGCGCTGCCAGAGGAGCATTTCGCGGAGACCGAGCTGGGGTTTGAGTCTCGCGGCAACGACTACCGATCTCGTCGCATTGCCACTGTTGTATCGGAGGAGAAGAGCGCGGCGCTTCTCGGTCTCTACGCTTCGCGACGCGACGTCGAATTGAAGGTCATTCGGCAGATCCCAGACCAGACCGTTCCTCTCGCGACACCGGCGGTGGACATCGACGTCGACGCGCAGACTCTCACCGAGAAGCTGATCTACTGCGTGTGGAACCTCCTCGCTCCGCGCGCGCTGATCTTCCCTGCGGAGCGCGCGGGCATCCAGCTCGTGGCCCGGGAGCTCGCGGCGGAGCGGTCGCGCTTGCTCAACGAGCTCCTCGTGCGACGGCGCGTCGGCGAACCATCAGCAGAGCTGGCCGAAAGCGCGATGGGCCTCCCGCTCCCTGTGAGCGACTTTCATCAGTTCGCGTTGCAGCGCCGCAAACGCCTGCGCCCCGACGCTGGCCTCGACGCGCTCGCAGATCGCCTCGAAGACACCGTGCTCGGCGGGCGCCTGACGTTCCACGACGACGCGAGCGTGACCCTGAACCCCGCAGGCGCGTCTCGCTCGCTCCCCTTGGCGTCGAGCTCCGCCGCGGCGAAGTCGCTCGCCCAGGTCGTGAGGTTCGTGCGTCAACACCCGTCTCGGAACGAGGTGGTGATCGTCGACGAGCCCGAGCAGAACCTGCACCCCGACAAGCAGGTCGTCGTCGCGCGGAGCCTCATCGAGTTTGCGACGCACAACGCGTCGGTGATGCTGAGCACACACTCCGACTACGTGCTCCGCGAGATCAACCACTGCGTCATGGCGGCGCACCCGTCACCACGCGTCCGCGAAGTCGCGCGGTCGCTCGGCTACGACGCGGCCGTCGCGATCAAGCCGTCACAGGTGGGCGCGTACTTCCTGCACGACGGCGTCGCGGAGGCGCTGGAGGTCACGGAGACGGGCTTCCAGGTACCGAGCATCGACGCAGTGATCGAGGCCCAGAGCCTCGCGGCGCAGTCGCTCTACGCCGCCATCGACGAGAGCCACGAGCCGCTCCCCGAGGCCGCCGAGGGGTGAGGGGGCCGTTCCTCGACGCGCTCCAGCGCGCGCTGCGCCCGGAAATCGTCCAGCGGCGCGTGGTCGACCTCTCCGACGATGACAGCGGGCAGAGGGTCGCGCTCCGCGGCAGCAGCTCGCTCGACGTCCTGGTGCTGAAGCCCGACGACCTCCCGAGCGAAGGCATGGGGCCGCAGGACCGACGCTTCCCATTCTTCGACGCGCAGGCGGGCAAGCTCACCCGCTGCTGCGACTACCTCTTGTTCTGTCAGCGCGAACCCGATCGACGCGGGGCGCTCTTCGTCCTCCTCGCGGAGCTCAAGCGCACCCACGCCGCGGGGAGCCGAGCTCAGATCGCGAACGGGTGCCTGCTGGCGCGTTGGCTCCTCGCGACGGTGCTCCACCACGAACGGGCGACTTCACCGCCGCGAGAGATTCTCTTTCGTGGCGTGGTGTTCACCCACGGGCGCCAGTACCCGAAGCTCACGACAGGCAAGTCGCGCCTCGCGTACCCCGCCGTGAAGCCTGAAGAGATCCCCGGTCTGCGCGTCGCGGACCTCCCCTTCGCGCCACGAGGGTACGCGATCGACTACCTCCTCAACGACTGCGGCGACCCCCCGTGGGACGCCGCGGTCGTCGCGCGATGACAAGCGCTCTCCCCCGCCCTGCCCTGATGTAGAACCACCGCCCATGGCACTCGACCCTGCATGGGCCTCCCGCGCGGAGTCCCCCGACGACCTCGTCCGCCGCGTCTCCAACGGCCACCGCGTGTTCATCCACGGCGCCGCCGCGACGCCCACGCCCCTCGTCGACGCCCTCTCGCGCCGACGCGACCTCGACGGCGTGCGGCTCTATCACCTCCACCTCTCGGGGCCCTGCGCCTTCAACGACCCGGCCCTCCGCGGCCGCGTCACCTCCAACTCCCTCTTCACCGGCCCCGCGTGCCGCAAGCCCATCGAAGAGGGCCACGCTGACTTCATCCCGGTCTTCCTCTCGGACATCCCCGGGCTCTTCACCTCCGGGCGCGTGCCCCTCGACGTGGCGATCCTCCAGCTCTCGCCCCCCGACGCGCACGGCCACTGCTCCCTGGGCACCAGCGTCGACGCAGCCCTCGCCGCCGCCGAGAGCGCCCGCGTCGTGATCGCCGAGATCAACGCGCAGATGCCCCGCACCCACGGCAACTCCACCGTCGACCTCGCGCGTGTCACGGGCTTCACCCTCACCGACCGCCCCCTGCACGAGGCCCCGCCCGCGGCGCAGACCGAGGTCGAGCGGCGCATCGGTGAGCTCGTCGCCGACCTCGTCGACCACGGCTCGACCCTTCAGATGGGCATCGGGGCGATCCCCGACGCGGCCCTCGCGCGCATGGGGAACAAGCACGACCTCGGGGTTCACACCGAGATGTTCTCTGATGGTCTCGTCCCGCTCCTCGAGGGCGGGGTCATCACCAACCGCAAGAAGAAGGTGCACCAGGGGCGCAGCGTCACCAGCTTCGTCTCAGGGACGCGCGCCCTCTTCGACTTCGTGAACGGCAACGCGCGGGTGGAGTTCCACCCCTGCGACCGCACCAACGACACGGCGCTCATCCGAAAGAACCCCAAGGTGGTCGCGATCAACTCCGCGATCGAGGTCGACCTCACGGGTCAGGTCTGCGCCGACTCCATGGGCCACCGGATCTTCTCGGGCATCGGCGGGCAGATGGACTTCATCCGCGGCGCCGCGATCTCCGAGGGGGGAAAGCCCATCATCGCCCTGCCCTCCACCGCCGCCGGCGGAAAGGTCTCGCGCATCACCGCGGAGCTGAAGCCCGGCGCGGGGGTCGTGACCACCCGCGGGCACGTTCACTGGGTCGTGACCGAGCACGGCGCGGTGAACCTGCACGGCCTCACCCTGCGAGAGCGCGCCGAGGCGCTCATCTCCATCGCGCACCCCGACTTTCGCGCCGAGCTCCGCCGCGAGGTCTCGCGCGTGCGTCACTTCACCCTGGGGTGAGCGCTCACACCCGCTCGATCATCGACCCAACGCCTCGCCGGGCGCCCAGCAGGCGTGGGTGCCCGCGCAGATGCGCTCAGGGAGCTTCACCCGCGCGACGGGGCCGCGAGAGATGTCCCTCGCGTCGAAGACGTGACACTCCGAGCGGTCTTCGTTGAGGTCCGAGACGAAGGTCACCACGTAGGCGTCGTTCTCTCCCGTCGTGCCCGCGCGCGGCGCGACGGGGGCCTCGCTCGCGAAGACCCCCGCGGGGTAGCGGTACCGCTGCTTCAGGCCCACCTGGAGGTCGTAGCGCAGGAGGCCGTTGAAGAGGAACCACCCGGGCTCCGAGGTCATCGCGTTGAAGTAGCGGTGGCGCCTCCCCGCGAAGCGACCGTGGATGGTGGGGAACTCCGTGACCTCGTCGTCGAGGGGCTCCTCGCGGGTCGCCCCCGTGCGGAGGTTGAAGCGCCAGCGCCGCGGCGTGGTGCCGAGCGCGAGCATGTCGACGCCGCGCTTCAGCGGGCCCCAGGCGTCGTCGCCGGGCCGCGGCGAGGGGATCGGGTGCGCCTGGTGGTAGCCGTCGAGCACCACCTCGTCGCCCTCCTCCCACGCGTTGATGAAGTGCAGCACGTAGGTCGGCTCGGCCTCGAACCAGCGCAGCTCGTGAGAGCCCCCGCGGCGAGGGATCACCCCGAAGCGCGAGGGCTGCTCGGGGTGGAACCTCGGGCGGTACACGTCCCGCTGCATCAAGGCCGCGTCCCAGTAGAGCGGAAAGTCGTTGAGGATCGCGTAGCGCTCGGTGAAGGCCATGTCGTGCGGCAGCCGCGGCCCCGGCAGCTCGATCGGGACGTAGTGCGCGAGCGAGCCGTCGGGGTCGAGCACGCCGTAGTGCATGAAGGGCGCCTCGGCGGAGTAGTTGAAGAACAACAGCTCCCCGGTGTTCTCGTCGACGCGGGCGTGCGCCGACACGCCCTCCCTCGGGAACCTCCCGCCCCAGGTCTCGACCCCCTTCGCGTCGAGGGTCACCGGGTCCATCCGGTACAGCTCTCCGCACTGGTAGAAGCTCGTGAGCGCGACCCCGTGGTGCACCACCACGTCGGTGCTCGACGCGTCCTTCATGCGCGTGCGCGCGCCCCAGCCGTCTCGCTCCGAGAGCGCCGGGCTCTCGATGATCCCCGCCCAGAGGGCCCGGCCCGCCTCGAGCTCCGCGGCGAGCCCCGCCGTCCGCACGAAGCGGTTGTGGTACTCCGCCGCGCCGCCCTTGAAGCGCATCGCGTGCACCATCCCGTCGCCGTCGAAGGGGTGGTAGCGCCCCACCGAGGGCATCACCGGGTTCTCGGTGTTGCGCAGGTACACCCCGTCGAGGTCCTTCGGGATCTCTCCCACGACCTCCAGCCCCGTCGCGTCGTACTCCCGCTCGTTGGGCCGCCACGCGCCCGTGCGGTACGGGTGGTCGTCGTCCTCGGGCAGCCGCGTCGGCACCCGCCTCAGCTCGCGCACGTCCATCTCCCGCGACTCCTCTCCAGGCACTCAGACGAAGCTCGCCGCAGCGGCCCCGCCGCCGATGACCAGGACCCCGAAGCGCCGCGGCCGTCGCGCGACCCGTGACGGGTCGCCCATCGACCGGGGAGCCTAGTACCGACGCGGGATGTTCGGCGAGCCCCACGCGGGGTGCGGCATCAATGTCGCCAAGAGCGTGAGGAGAAGGGGAACGAGGCAGAGGGGGCGGCAGCCAGCGTGGCCACCGCGCCCTCCTCTCGCGGCGCTCAGCGGCGCTGCTGCGACGCCATCGGGACGGCGTCGCGCTGACCCGACGCGGTCGCGCGGTCGCTCTGCCCCACCACGATCTCGACGCGGCGGTTGTTGGCGCGGCCCTCGGCGCTGTCGTTCGTCGCGACGGGGCGGCTCTCGCCCATGCCCACGGCCTCGACGTCCGACGGGTTCAGCCCGTGCGTGATGAGAAAGCCTCGCACGGCGTTTGCGCGCGCCACGCTGAGCGCGTGGTTCTGGTCGTCGGGGCCGCGCGAGTCGGTGTGGCCCTCGACGATGAGGCGGCGCTGGCCCTGCTCGCGCAGGGCGTTAGCGACCTGTTGCAGGCGCTCCTGCGCGATGGGCAGGAGCGTCGACTGCCCCGGCGCGAAGAGCACCTCGCCCGAGAGGGTGATCACCGTGCCGCGCTGCTCCTCGCGCACGGCGGCGACCTCCTGCAGCGAGCGCATCGCGGCCTGGAGCTGGCGCTCGGCGTCTTCGCGGCCCGCGCGCTCGGTCGAGAGCTGCTGCTGCGTGGTCGAGAGCTGCGTGCCCTGCTGCTGGAGCGCGCTCTGGGTCTGCGCGAGGCGCTCGTTGGCGCTCTCGAGGCGCTGCCCTGTGATGGCCATGCGCTGCTGCTCGGCGCTGGTGAGCTGCTGCTGCGCGACGAGCGTGTTGGCGCGGGCCTGGGTGATCTCCGCGCGGCGCAGGGCGATGTAGGCGAGGTCGCGGGTGCCCTGCGACTCGGGCTCGTCGCGGTAGGCCTGCTCGGCGCGGTCGAGGTGCTGCCGCGTGGCGTGGAGGTCGACGAGGGCGACCTGCGAGGCCGGGCCCGAGCGGGCGCGCTCGTAGGCGTTGCGGGCGGCGACGAGCTCCTGCGGCGGCGGCGGCGTGGTGGCGCAGCCGAGGCCGAGGGCGAGGGCGGTGAGCCCCGTGAGGATCTGGGTCTTCATGGTGTCTTTACCTCTCTTCGTTGAGCTCAGCGGCCCTGCTGCTGAAGGGCGTGGACCTGGTCGAGCGCGGCCCGCGCCTGCGCCTGCGAGGCGCCCTCGCGAGAGAGCGCCAGCGCGAGCTCGGCGTCGGCCTCGGCGCGGCGGAGCACCATCTGCGCGCGCTCGCCCTCGCCGTCGGCGTTGAGCCGCTGGGCCTGCGCGTACTGCTCCTGGGCGAAGCGCAGGTGCAGCGCCGCGGTGGGGTTCTGCTGGGCCCCGACCTCGCTCGCCGTGCGGATCGACGCCTCGGTCGAGGCCAGGCGGCTCGCCGGCACGGTGCTGCTCGCGCACGCGACGCCGAGCGCGCCGCAGAGCGCGAGCGAGGCCAGTGAGGTGATCGTCTTCATGAGAGACCTCCCGTGGGTTTCATCTCCCGCGGGCGCCGCGCGAGCGGTGCGCGTCGAGCTCAGGCGCGAGCGGGGAGTGTTTGCAGGTGGGCAGAGCGCCCGTGTGCAAGGTTCGATGGCCCGAAACGCGAACGCGGTTGCACACCGCGGCGCGAGGAGACGGCTCAGCGCGGCTCGATCGCCGATGAATCGGGGCTCGCGACCCAGGCCACCGCGGCGGCCGCGCCCGCGCTCATCGCGAGCCAGCTCAAGAGGAAGGGCGCGGAGCACACCCGCGGCGCTCGGCGCGGCCCGCGAG
>JAEYZO010000014.1 GCA_023428035.1 Pseudomonadota bacterium
TCGCTGAGCGAGCCGCGGAGCTTCTGGAGCGCGCGGGCCTCGATCTGCCGCACCCGCTCCTTCGAGATGCCCAGCACGCGACCGAGGGACTCGAGGGTGACCTCCTCGTCGGCGCTGTTGAGCACGCGGCGCTCGACGATCCACCGCTCGCGCTCGGAGAGCTGCTCGAGCGCGGCGTCGATGCGCTGGCGGCGGTGCGTCGCCGAGGAGTGGTCCGACGCGAGCTCCTCGGGGCTCTCGCCGGGGTCGCGCAGGCGCTCGACGCCCGGGGCCTCGCCGTCGTAGGAGACATCGAGCGACGCGTCGCGCTGCTTGAGCATCGGGAGCAGCCGCTCGCAGTGCTCCTGGCTCACCCCCGCGATGGCCGCGAGCTTCGCCGGGTCGTCTTCGCGGGTGCGCCGGTAGGCGCGCAGGGCGCGGCGCTCGCCCTTGCTGCCGCCGATGCGCACCAGGCGGTAGGCGCGCACCACGTACTCTCGGATCTCGGCGCGGATCCAATAGACCGCGTAGGTGATGAGCCGGCACTCGCGGGTGTGGTCGAAGCGCAGCGCGCCCTTCAACAACCCCAGGTTGCCCTGCTGGATGAGGTCTTCGAGGGGCACGCCCCAGCGGCGGTACTCCGTCGCGATGGTGATGACGAAGGGGAGCGAGGCGGCGATGAGGCGCTCGCCCGCGCGTCGGTCACCGTCCTTCCAGCGCTGGGCCAGCTCGCGCTCCTCTTCGGCCGACAGGGGCGAGACCCCGGCGAGAGACTGACGGTAGGCGTCGAGAGCGGTCACCGACCCAAGCAATCCCATGACAGACCTCCACCGCGCGTGGGGATAGCGCCCGTCAGCCCTTCGCCGCAGGCGCTTCGCTCCTCGGTCGCGCGCCCGTTGCGTGTGCACGTCAGGTGCCACGTATGCGTCGCGCGGCGAACACCCTGCGTGGTCGGTCGCGACGTCGTCGCCGCGGCGTACGCGTTGCGGCGGTAGTGCTCACGCGCGCAAAGGTTGCGGCGGTCCTACAGGTCGCGGGTGAAGCCTTGGGTCACGTCGAGGACGAGGCCCTCGCGGGCGGCCACGCTGCGCTCGAAGGACCGCCTCGCGCGGGACTCTTTCTCGGCCACGGCGGCGTCGCTCTGCCCGGGGTCGTGGTGAAAGAGCACGAGCGTTCCGACGCCGGCCTCGCGGGCGATGCGCGCGCCGTCGAGCATGGTCGAGTGGCCCCAGCCGACGTGGGAGGGGTGACCGTCGCGGCCTTCGTACTCCTCGGGGGTGTACTGGGCGTCGTAGATGAGCACGTCGGCGCCGCGGGCGAGGTCGACGATGGCCACGTCGGCGAGGGAGGTCGACTCGGTGTCGGTCGCGTAGACGACGGAGTGGCCCTTGTACTCGACGCGCCAGGCGAAGACGCCGTCAGGGTGGTTGCCGTCGACGCCGTGCACGGTCACGTCGCCGAGGTGAACCCGCTGGCGGGCGTCGATGTCGTGAAAGCGCAGGGCGGCCTCGACCTGGCGCATGGTGATGGGGAAATACGGCGCGGACATCTGGCCTTCGAGCACGGTGCGCAGCGAGCGGCCGTGGCGTCGCGCGGCGTGGAAGGCGACGCGGTTGCCCGGGTGGTACGAGGGGGCGAAGAAGGGCACGCCCTGGATGTGGTCCCAATGGACGTGGGAGAAGAACACGTGCAGGTCGAGGTCGGTCTGCTCGCGGAGGGACTCTCCCAGGGGGCGCAGGCCCGTGCCGCCGTCGAAGACGATGCGCTCACGGCCGACGCGGAGCTCGACGCAGCTGGTGTTGCCCCCCACCTCGGCGGTGGCCTTGCCGGGGGAGGGTACGCTCCCTCGCACCCCCCAGAAGGTCAGCTCGAAGGGACCCAGCGACACGGCGGGGAGTTTCTATCGTCGCCCGGTGACCCCGGTCAATTTCGGTCCTCGCCCGAGGCCAGCGCCGCGAGGGGAGGGGGACCTTTGCAGGGATGAACGACGGGGGCGTTCAAGAACGCCGCGGGGCCGCGCCGCGAGGGGGCAGCGGCGGGGAGGTCTCAGGCGTTCGCGGACTTCAGGCGGGCGAGGTACTTCGTCATCGACTCGCCCTCGAAGGGCGTCGGCAGCTCGGACTCGGCCTTGCCGGTCATCGCGGCGGCGGCGGAGATGTACCCGCTGCGCAGGGCCACGCGGCGGTTCATCGTCGGGGCCTTCGCGCTGTTGAGCCGGGTCGTGACGAACACCCAGGCGGACTTGTCGACGGTGCGGAACTTCGGCTTCTGCATGAGATTTCCTGACGGGTCTGCGGATCGAGGCCGGCGGTGATACAGCGCCCCCGCCCGCGCTGTCAACGCGGCGGGGAGAGCGCGACCGGCTAGATATCCAGGTTGCGGGCGTTGAGGGCGTTCTCCTCGATGAAGTTCCTGCGCGGCTCGACCTCGTCGCCCATGAGCAGGTTCATCACCTTGTCGGTGGCGGCGGCGTCTTCGACCCGCACCCGTAGGAGCACCCTGCGAGACGGGTCCATCGTGGTCTCCCAGAGCTGCTCGGCGCTCATCTCTCCGAGGCCCTTGTAGCGCTGGATCCTCGCGCCCTTGCGCCCCCGCTGGTCGACCGTCGCGTACAGGCGCGTACCGTCCTCCACCAGGGTCTCCTTCGCGCCGTCGACGAGGGTCCACGGGGCCTCGCCCAGGGAGCGCAGGTGGTCCTCCACCGCGGTGAGCTCCCGCGCCTCTCCGCCGTCGAAGAAGGTCCGGCTCACCACCGTGGTGCGACCCGCCGTGCCGTTGCGCACCTGGATCAGCGCCCGCACCCCGCCGTGCTCCGCGTCGGGCTCGCTCTCCCACTTCAGCGGGAGCAGCTCCGGGTGCCACTTCGCGAGGTAGGCCTCGACCTTCGCGACCCCCTCGGCCACCGACGCCTCGTCGCGGAGCGTGTCTCGGGTGATCCCCCGCGTGCGGATCACCGCCTGCACCACCTCGGGCTCGCTGCGAAGCTCCATGCGCTTCAAGAGCGCCTCGGCCCGGTGCAGCTCGAAGAGGAGCCCCCGCAGCGCGTCGCCCTCCACCGCGCCCGAGGGCGTGCGGAGCGTGAGGCCCTCGGTGCCCGCGTCGATGACGTGCCGCGCGAGGGCGTCGTCGTCCTTCACGTAGCTGGTCTTCTTGCCGCGGATCACGCCGTAGAGCGGCGGCTGCGCGATGTAGAGGTAGCCCTTCTCCACCAGCTCGGGCATCTGCCGGAAGAAGAAGGTCAGCAGCAGCGTGCGGATGTGACTCCCGTCCACGTCGGCGTCGGTGTTGTGGCAGCAGAGGCCGCCGAGGCCCGCGACGAAGTTCTCGTCGCCCTCCACGGAGAAGTCGTAGACCTTTCCGTTGCTGGCCTCGACGCGCGTGACCGACGTGACGGGCAGGCCCACGAGGTCTCCGTCGATGGGCTCGAAGCGACGGTTCACCGACGGGCGCTCGCTCGCGACGCGGGCCTCGACCGAGGCCGCGCCGGGGTGGTCGCTCCACACCGGGCGTAGGCGCTCGAGGTCTTCGCGCGCGGCGACGGTGACGGTGTACCAGGGGTGTCGGGTCTCGCAGGGCGCGCCGCGCACCTCGCGCGCGACGCCGTCGGGCTCGTGGCGCGAGGTCGACGCCACCACGCCGAAGGACGACAACAGCCAGCTCACCGCGCTCGCCGCGTCGCGCGACGCGGAGGTGAACACCACCCGCCCGTCTGACGCCGTGCCGTCGCCGAGGAGCAGGCCGCGGAGGAAAGCGAGGCGCAGCGGCTCGGAGGCGTCGAAGACGATCCCCGGCACGCGCTTGGTGACGCTGTCGACGCCGTCGAAGCCGAAGACGTGGCGCCACGCGAGGGTCGCCACGCGGTGCACGAGCTTCAGCTCTCCCGCGCGCGCCTCGTACTCGTAGGCCGCGGGGGGCAGGCCGAAGACCGACTCGAAGGCCGCGGCCATCTCGCCCGCGACCCGCGTGTTGCGCGCGCCGATGGTGAGGCGCACGCCGTTGCGGTCGGAGCACGAGCCCTCGGCGAGGTAGAAGCCCAGGAGGGTCATCAGCGCGGGCGTGACCTCGACGTGGCGGCGGATCCCCTTGCGCGCGTGGTGCTCCGGGGTGAGCTCCAGGTCGTCGCGCCCGGCGAACCACGCGACGTCGACGTCGTCGAGGGCCGAGAGGCGCACGTGGTCGCGCACGCGGTTGGCCGGCGCGCCGGTGTACTGCTCCTCCCAGACGCGCTCCAGGCGGCTCGGGCCCACGGTCACCTGCGCCATCACCGCGTCGACGTCGGCGCCGATGGCCGTGAGGTACGCGCGAAGGTGCGTGACGGTGGGGCGCGCGGTGCCGCGCTCCCAGCCGTAGAAGGTCACGGGCTGGCGCACGCCGACGGCGGCGCAGAGGTCGCGGTTCGACACGCCCTTCGCGCGTCGCTGCGCCGCGAGGGAGGCGCGCAACCTCGCGGGGACCTCGACGCGGGGCTCCGTCCACTCGGGGCGGTCGGCGAGGTCGGCGCGCACCTTCGCGCGGAACCAGTCCTCCACCGCGGGGCCGCGCACCCACACCTGCGAAGCCGCCTCGGGCGCCGCGTGGAGCGCGCGCAGGAGGTCGATGCGCTCCGGGGCGTCGCCCGCGAGCCGGAGGGTCTTCGGCGCCACGATCAGGTCGCCCTCGCGCACCTCGTCGCCGCGCTTGAGCCGCACCTCGCCGTCTTCGTGCACGAACACGCTGTGGCTCGCGGTGACCCTCACCGAGCGCCCGTAGGCCGTGCGGACCTCGTAGAGCGCCTCGTCGAGGTCGTGGCGGATCACCGCGCGGATCGGGCGGAAGCGCACGCGGTGGTCGTCGACCCCGAAGCACGCGACCTCGCCGATGTCGGCGCCCGCGTAGCGCTCGACGTCGCCCCTCACCTCGGCGCGGCCCTCGAGCGCCGCGTCGATGAACTCACCGATGCGCACGAGGCGAGCGCCGCCGCGGCCGCGCACGAGCACGTGCTCCTCGGCGTCGACGCTCATGATGCAGACCTTGTGGTAGCGGAGCTTCTCGAGGTCGAGCCTCGGGCCCGCGCCGCCCTCCTCGCCGTCCTTGTCCTTCTCGCGGATGGTCACGCCGAGCGCCGTGATGAGCGTGCCGATCTCGGCGTTGGTGAGCATCTTCTCGAAGCGCACCCGCTCCACGTTCAGGATCTTTCCCCGCAGCGGGAGGATCGCCTGCGTCTTGCGGTCGCGACCCTGCTTCGCGCTGTTGTGGACGAACACCCCGCTCGCGAGCGCGAAGTTGTGCGTGCCCGGGACCTCGAGGTCGTAGACATCGTGGCGCTCGTCGAGGGCCTCGACCGAGACGACGCGGTGGTTGTGGTGCGCGACCGCGTCGAGCGCGCGCGAGGCGTCGCCCGCGAAGTACCGCTCGCAGAAGGTCTCGAACTTCAACAGCGACTTGTCGCGCGAGGCCACCCGCTGCGCGCGGTAGGCGTCGAGGTCGACCTCGCCCGTGACGCGCTCGCACGACTTGAGCGCGGCGAGCGTCTTGCGGCGGTACGTCTCCGCCAGCGCCTCCTTGCGGCGCGCGCGGAACTCGCTCGTCCACTGCTCCGAGGTCTTCTCGCGCCTCCACGCGAGCAGTTCGGGGTCGGACCACTGGGCGCTCGCCGCCTGCGCGAGCTGCTCCCTTCGCTCAGGGTGCGCCTCGAAGTGCTCGCGCACCCGCTCGGCCTGCGTCGACCGGTGCCCCTCGTCGGACCAGTACTCCCGCTGCGCGCGGTCGAGCCGCGCGCGCAGCGCGTCGCGGTACCCCTCGTTCTCCGCGTAGAACGCGCTCCAGCGCTCGGTCATGTACCGCTTGTAGGCGGGGTCGCTCCACTGCGAGCGCGCTTGCTCCGAGAGCACCTCGCGCGTGCCCGGCGCCTTCATCCGGTCGCTCATCCGAGCGCGGAACTCGTCGGTGCGACGCAGCGCCCGGCACCGCTCGATCACCTCCGGGCGGTGCAGCGTCGCCGAGGCATGGGCGCGGTGCAGCGCGAGGTGGGCGTCGCGAGAGAGACGCCGCAGGTTGGTCGGGTTGTTGTTGCGCTTGTCGAAGTCGACGTGGTGGCAGTGCGCCCCGTCAGACTCGGCGTACACGCCCTTCCAGCGGTTGTACCAGTCGGCCAGGAGGTGGGTGAACAGCCACCGCGACGAGCGCGGGTCGAAGGTCATCTCGTAGCCCTGGATCGTGATGCCGGGCTCGCGCGTGTCAGAGAGCTTGCGGTAGAGCGGCATCAGCGAGTCGCCCGCCGCGAGCTCCGCCGCCGCCCGGTAGCTGCCGTCTCGCAGCATGAAGCGGTGGTCGGGCGTGCACACCATCGAGCCGCCGTCGTCGAGGGTCACGCGCACCACCGGCGCGTCGCGCTTCGTGCAGCGCACGTGCAGGATGCGCTCGACGCCGACGCGACCGTCTCCCCGGATCGTGTAGGCGAAGTGCTCGCGCCCCCGCGACTGCTCCTCGATCAGCTCGAAGAAGCTCAGCGAGCGCCCGTCGGCGAGGGCCACCTTCGTGTCGCCCACAAAGCAGCCGCCCGCGGAGTCGCCCTCGACGATGAACAGCTCGCACTTCGACGCGTCGCGCTCCTGGCAGTCCGCCAGCTTGCCCGGCAGCGACGTCGCGTCGAGCACGCCCTTGCGCAGGGTGATCTCCCTCGCCTTGCGCGCCGCCTCTCGGGCCTGCGCCGCGAGCACGCACTTGCTCACGACGGTCTTGGCCACCTGCGGGTTCTGGTCGAACCAGGTCGAGAGCTTGTCGTTCACGATCGACGACACCAGCCCCGCGACCTCGCTCGACACCAGCTTGTCCTTCGTCTGCGAGCTGTACGACGGGTGCGGGTGGCGCACCGAGATCACCGCGGTGAGCCCCTCGCGCACGTCGTCGCCCGACAGCGGCGCGCCCTTGAGCTCCTTCAAGAGGTTGCGCTCGGCGCCGTACTGGTTGAGGCACTTGGTGAGCGCGGTCTTGAAGCCCTGCACGTGCGTGCCGCCGTCGCGGTTGGGCACGTTGTTCGTGAAGGGGTGCATCACCTCGTAGTAGGTGTCGGTCCACTGGAGCGCGACCTCGACGCTCATGGGCTTGCCGTCGTCGAGGTTGGCCTCGCCCTTGAGCGCGATGGGCTCCGAGGGGCCCTCGACCTTCTTCGCCGCGTTGAGGTAGGTGACGTACTCCGCGATGCCCCCCTCGGAGCGGAAGACCTTGGTCTCCTTCGCGGTGCGCTCGTCGCTGAGGGTCAGCGTCAGGCCGACGTTCAAGAAGGCCAGCTCGCGCAGGCGGTTCTCGAGCGTCTCGTAGGAGAACTCCACCATCGTGAAGATCTGCGCGTCGGGCTTGAACGTGACGATGGTGCCGGTCTTCTGCGTGTCGCCCACCACCGAGAGCGGCGCCACGGTCTTGCCGCGGCGGAACTCGACGTTGTGCACGTGCCCCTCGCGCCACACCTCGAGGTTGAGCCACTCGCTCACCGCGTTCACGGCGCTCACGCCCACGCCGTGCAGGCCCGACGAGACCTTGTAGTTGCCCTGGTTCTTGAACTTGCCGCCCGCGTGCAGGCTCGTCAGCGCGAGCTCGGCGGCCGAGATGCCGTGCTTGGCGTTGATGCCCGTGGGGATGCCGCGCCCGTTGTCTTGCACCCGCAGCGAGCCGTCGGCGTGGATGGTCACGTCGATGCGGTCGCACACCCCCGCGAAGTACTCGTCGATGGAGTTGTCGACGACCTCCCACACCAGGTGGTGCAGGCCCGTGCCGTTGTGCACGTCGCCGATGTACATCCCGGGCACCTCGCGCACCGCCTCGAGGCCCTCGAGCTTGTCGATGCTGTCGGCCCCGTAGCCCCCCGTCGGCGCCTCGGTGGGGTCCCCCGTCTCGTTGTTCGTCATCGCGTCAAAACCTCTTGAAAACAGGCGGTTTTGTATACCCTAACCCCCCCTCCGACACAAGCCTTCGTGGTCATTTCGTGACCACCTTTCCGTCGCGCACGGTGAGCCTCAGGGCGCCCGGCAGGAGGGCCGCGATCCCGGGGTCGGTGGTGGTCACCCAGACCTGCCCTCCGAGGGATGACACCAGCGAGAACAGCCGCTCGGTGCGCTCGCGGTCGAGCTCCGACGACACGTCGTCGAGGAGCAGCACCGGAACGGAGTGGGTGCGGGCTTCGAGCACGTGAAGCTCCGCGAGGCGAAGGGCGAGGGCGAGGGCGCGGGCCTGGCCCTGGCTGGCCACCACGCGGGCTGCGCGGCCCTTCCACGCGATGGAGAGGTCGTCGCCGTGGGGGCCGAGCTGGGTCGCTCCGCGGGAGAGGTCGACGGGGAGGTTCTTCGAGAGGGCGTCGGCGAAGGCGAGGCCGTCGGCGTCGCCGCGGGTGCGGTAGCTGATCTCGACGGGCGCGGGCGAGAGGGCCACCTCGTCGAGGGCGCGCTTCGCGGCGGAGACCAGCTCGGGCACGAGGCCCTGCCGGGCCTTCACGATGAGCGCCCCGTAGCGGGCGAGGGGCAGGTCGTAGGACTGCACCGCGCGCTGGTCGGGCGCGCGGGAGCGGAGGAGGAGGTTGCGCGCGCGCAGGGCGCGGCCGTAGCTCTTGAGGGCCTCGCCGTAGCCCTCGACGGCGCGCACCAGCACGCGGTCGAGGAGGCGACGGCGGAGCTCGGGGGGGCCGCGCACGAGGTCGAGGTCTCCGGGTTGGAAGACCACGCAGGCGGCGCCGCCGAAGTACTCCACGGCGCGCTCGGGGCGGCGGCCGTCGAGGAGCACGTCGCGGGAGCTTCGGGTGAGCTTCACGCGGTACTCCCGGGCGAGGCCGGCGGCGCCGACGCGGAGGAGCACCGCGGCGTGGTCGGCGTCGTGGCCGACGAGCTGGGCGCGCGTGGCGCCGCGGAAGGAGCGCAGCGAGGCGGCGTAGTCGACGGCCTCGAGGATCGAGGTCTTGCCCTGGCCGTTGCTGCCGAGGAGCACGTTGGCGCGGGGGTCGGGGGAGAAGCGCAGGCCGCGGAGGTTGCGGAAGCCCTCGGCGGCGAGCTCGGTGATGCGGACCGCGGTGGCGGCCATGGGACAGGGGTCTTCGCTCAGATGCGCATCGGCATGATGACGCCGATGAAGTCTTCGCGGCCGACGGGGCGCACGACGCCGGGGTCGAGCTCGCCCGAGAGGTCGAAGGCGACCTCTTCGGAGGTCAGCGCGCCGAGCACGTCGATGATGTACTTGGAGTTGAAGCCGATGACGACGTCGGGGCCCTTGAGCGAGGCGTCGAGCTCGTCCATGCCCGCGCCGACGTCGGGGTTCTCGCTGGTGAGCACGATGCGCGTGGCGGTGATCGCGAGCTTCACGCCGCTGGTGCGGTCTGACGCGACGAGCGACACGGCGCGCAGCGCCTCGAGCAGGGCCGCGCGGGAGACCGTCACGGTGCGGTCCGTCGCGGTGGGGATCACCTGCTCGTAGGAGGGGAAGGCCGCGTCGACGAGCTTCGACGAGAGGGTCATCCCGTCGCGCTGGAAGAACACCGGGCCCTGGGAGCTGGCGGCCCCAACGGAGATGGTCGGCCGGTCGGCGCCGTCCTTCTTCTCGCCGCGGGCCTCGTCGACGAGGCGCTTGAGCTCGTGGATGCCCTTCGACGGGATCAAGAGCTTGCTCGATCCCTTGAGCTCGGGGACCTTGCGCTCGGCCTTCGAGAGCCGGTGGCCGTCGGTGGTCACCATGCGCAGGGTGTCCCCCGCGACCTCGAAGAGCGCCGCGGCGAGGTGGGGCCGCGTGTCGTCGGTGCTCATCGAGAACGAGGTGAGCGCGATGAGGTCGGCGAGGTCGTCGACGGGCACCGACACCAGCGAGACCTTCCCCGCGTCGGGCAGCGGCGGGAACTCGTCGCCCGCCTGGCCGGGCAGGTCGAAGCGGCGCTTGCCGGCCTTGAGCCGGGTCGAGAGGTTCTTCTCGACGCTCACCGAGACGTCTCCCTCGGGCAGGGCCTTGGCGGCGTCGAAGAGGTGCCGGGCGCTCAGGGCGACGCTCCCGTGCTTCTTCACGTCGGCCTTCATCGTGCCGGTGACCGACAGGAGCAGGTCTGTCGCCGAGAAGCGCACCGTGCCGCCGGCCTCGGCCTGGATCAGTACGTTCTGCAGGATGGGCATCGCCGACTTCTTGTCGGCCACGCTCTGCACGCGGCTGAGGGCCTTCACCAGCTCGCGCTTGTTGACCACGAACTCCATCACGTCACCTCAAGGAGCGCCCTCGACCGGGCGTCGGACCCGTATCTTCTTCTTCTTCTTGTTCCAATTTCCATTTCTCTCCCAACGGTAGTGAAGATGAGCGGGTGGAGAAGGTGGAAACCTGGTCCAAGTGATTGAAACGTATTGACTCTCGCTGGGGTCACGGCTGGGGGCCGTCGCTGGGGTCGGGCTTGTGGACGGCGGGGGGGTGGCTGAGGGTCACAGCCCGCCCCCAGGGGTCTCCCCGGGGATGCCCCTACGAGTTTCCACAGGTTTCTCTACCCCCCGAGGCCTGGCCGTAGGAACCCCGGACCCCGAGGCCGAGGCGCCGCACCAGGGTCTCGAGGGCGGCCGACACCTCGGGGTCGGTGCCCTTCACCCGCTCGATCTTCTTCACCGCGGCCATGACCGTCGTGTGGTCCTTGCCGTTGAACTTCGCCCCGATCTGCGGGAACGAGGTCCCGAGGTGGGTCCGTGCGATGTACATCGCCACCTGCCGGGCCAGGGCCACCTCGCGGTGCCGCTCCTTGCCCGTGAGCTGGGCCATCTTGACCTTGAAGTGCTCGCACACCGCGCGCTGCACCTCCTCGACGGTGACCACCGTGGGGCGCGGCCCGATGCGCAGGTTGTCTCGCACCAGGGTCGCGTCGACGCTCGACCGCTTCGTGATGCTCGCCTGCAGAGAGAGCCGCGCGAGGGCGCCCTCGAGCTCCCGCACGTTGCCCGGGATCGCCGTCGCGATGAGGAAGGCAGCGTCGTCGTCGAGCCTCACGTTCGACAGCTCGGCCTTGCGCTGGAGGATCGCCACGCGGGTCTCGACCTCGGGGGGGTAGACCTCGGCCACCAACCCCGAGGCGAAGCGCGACAAGAGCCTCTCGGCCATGCCCTGGAGCTTCTCGGGCAGCACGTCGGAGGTCAGCACGATGGGCGCCCCCCGCTGCTGGAGGGTGTTGAAGGTGTGGAAGAACTCCTCCTGGGTGCCCTCGCGCCCCGCGAGGAACTGCACGTCGTCGATGAGGAGCGCGTCGCACTCGTAGCGGAAGCGCGCGCGGAATTCCTCCATCTTCTTGGTCTGGATCGCGCGCACGTAGTCGTTGGTGAAGTTCTCCGCGGAGACGTAGGCGATGCGCGCGTCGGGGCGCTGCTCGAGGATGCGGTGCCCCACGGCGTTCGAGAGGTGGGTCTTTCCGAGCCCGGTGGGGCCGCAGAGGAAGAGCACCGGCACGCGACGGTCGGAGAGGTCGCTGATCGCGAGCGCGGCGGCGTGGGCGACGTTGTTCGACGGCCCGTCGACGAAGCGGTCGAAGGTGTACCGGGGTGAGAGGCCCGACGCGACGGCGCCCTGCGCCGAGCCGGGGTGCTGCGGGCGGGCGACGGTGGCGGTGCGGGCCTGGGCTTGCGGGGCGAGGTCACGCGGGGGCGTGTGCGGAGGCGGAGCCGTGGGCGCGCCGGGGGGCGCCACGGGGA
>JAEYZO010000039.1 GCA_023428035.1 Pseudomonadota bacterium
CGGGGCGCTCCCCCGCCGCGCGCGCCCTGCCGGCGGCGCGCCTTGACGTAACCCCCACGGAGTCGCCCCCGCCGCGACGCGCGTCGCGTAGCTCGCGTCCCCGTCGTGAGGCGCGAGTGTAGGCGCGTCCTGAGGAGCGACGCGTACGCCAGGTACGCGAGCGACGATGGATGGCGCCTACGCGACGCGCATCGCGGCGGGGACTACCGTCGAGCTTCGAGCGACTCCCACCGCTCCATCAGCGCGTCGACCGCGGCGCGGGCCTCGTCGAGCGAGGTCATCGTCGCCGCCACGGCGCCCCCCTCGCGCGCGTAGAAGCCCGGGTCGGCCAGCGTCTCCTCCAGCGCGCGCACCCTCGCCTCGGCTTCATCCACCCTCGCGGGGAGCGCCTCGAGCTCCTTCGCCTCGGCCATCGTGAGCTTCTTCTTCGCGGGCGTCACCGCGTCGGTCTTCGCGGGCTTCACCTCGGGGGCGCGCTCCCTCGCGGCGCGCTCGGCCTCCTTGCGCGCTTCGTCGAGGGTCGCCCGCTGCGCGACGTGGTCGCTCCAGCCCCCCGCGTACTTCACCACCCGCCCGTCGCCCTCGAAGGCCAGCACCGAGGTCGCCACACGGTCGAGGAACCACCGGTCGTGCGTCACCACGATCGCGCAGCCCGGCCACGACGTGAGCAGCTCCTCGAGCACCCCCAGCGTCGCGAGGTCGAGGTCGTTCGTCGGCTCGTCGAGGATCAACAGGTTCGCCTCGCCCCGCAGGGTCTTCGCGAGGGCCAGCCGCGCGCGCTCTCCGCCCGAGAGCGAGGCCACCTTCTGCCGCTGCTTCGTCGGGTCGAACAAGAAGTCTTCGAGGTACCCGTGGAGGTTCATCCACCGCCCGCCCACGTAGACCTTGTCGCTCCCCTCGAAGAGGTTGTCATAGACCGAGAGCGACTCGTCGAGCCCCGCGCGCGCCTGGTCGAAGTACTTCACCCGGGTGTTCTGCCCCACGCGCACCACCCCCGCGTCGGGCTCCACCTCGCCGAGGATCATCTTGATCAGCGTGGTCTTTCCCGCGCCGTTGGGCCCCACCACGCCGAGCCGCTCGCCCGGCACCATCACCAGGTCGAGGCCGCGCATGAGGAGCCTCTCCCCCGCGGACTTGGTCACCCCTTCGAGGTCCACGACGCGCTTGCCCGTGCGCACCGCGTCGGACTGCATCTCGACCCTCGACCCGTCGCGCCGGTCGCGGCGCACCACGTCTTCGAGGGCCTCGGCGCGGTCGATGCGCGCCTTCTGCTTGGTGGTGCGCGCCGCGGGCCCCCGCGCCAGCCACTCGCGCTCGCGCCGCAGGAGGTTCATGCGCCGGGCCTCGGTGCGCGCCTCGTGCTCCAGCCGCTCGGCCTTCAAGCGCACGAACTCGCTGTAGTTGCCCGCGTAGGAGAAGAGCTCACCGCGGTCGAGCTCCACCACCCGCGTCGCCACCCGGTCGAGGAAGTACCGGTCGTGGGTGATGAGGAGCAGCGCCCCGCGGTACTCGTCGCGGAGCCACTCCTCCAGCCACGCGTCGGTGTCGGCGTCGAGGTGGTTGGTGGGCTCGTCGAGGATGGCCATGCCCGGCTGCGCCACCAGCACCCGAGCGAGGGCCACGCGACGTCGCTCTCCGCCCGAGAGCTCGCCCACGCGCTGGTCGGCCCGCGCCACGCGCAGGTGGTCGAGGATCGCCTCGACGCGGTGGCGCATGTCCCACCCGCCGAGGCGCTCGATGGTGGCCGCGGCCTCGGCCTGCGCGGCGAGGAGGGCGTCGACGTCGGCGCCGGGTTCGGCGAGCCTCGCGGCTGTGTCTTCGTGGGCGCGCATCGCGCGCTGCCAGGGCCCGAGGGCCTCTTCGACGCACTGCGAGACGGTGAGGGCGGGGTCGAGCTCGGGCTCCTGCGGGAGGTACATGAAGCCCAGGTCGCGGCGCCGCGCGACCACGCCGTCGTCGGGCTCGTCGAGGCCCGCGAGGATGCGGCAGAGCGTGCTCTTGCCCGAACCGTTGACGCCCACGAGGCCGACGCGCTCCCCGAGGTCGACGGCGAGGGAGACGTCACGCAAGACGGGCGACGACGCGAAGGACTTGGACAGGTGCTCGGCGGTGAGGGCGGTCATCGGGGCGTGGCACTCTACCAGCGTCGTACCGACGCGCCGCCGACCCGCGCTATGGTGCGCGGCCATGTGGGACCGCGCGAAGAGGCACGACACCCGCGAGGCGCTCTTCGGCGGGCGCCGCGCGGTGAGGGTGTGGGACCTGCTGGGAGCGCGCCCCCTCGCGCCCTTCGCCGCGGCCCTCGCGTGCGAGCTGGAGCCCGGCGGGGCGGTGGGCGCGCACGTGCAGGAGCACTTCCCCGAGGTGGTGCTGGTGGTCGAGGGCGCGGGCCGCGCGTGGGTGTCGGGGGTCGAGCGCGCTCTCTCTCCCGGGAGCGCCGTGTCGTTGCCCCTCGGCGAGACCCTCGCGATCGAGAACGGCTCCGACGACGCCCCCCTGCGCTACCTCATCGTGAAGGCCGCCCTCAGCGCCGGGTGAGGAGCACCGAGAGCGCGAGCACCACGAGGCTCAGCGC
>JAEYZO010000053.1 GCA_023428035.1 Pseudomonadota bacterium
CTCGCACGGTGACGGCGCGGGTCGCGTTGAGGGCCACCAGCCAGTCGGCCTCGGCGCGGCAGCGCGCGGCGTCGGCGAGGGCCTCGTAGCGCCGCCCGGGTTGGAGCTTCGCGAAGCCCGCGCGCACCGCGGCGTCTGTGAGCGACGACACCCACAGGCGCTCGATGGGCAGGCGCGCGCCCGCGAGCTCGTAGGCCCAGCGGAAGATCAGCTCGCCCTCGCGCCCCGCGTCGCAGGCGTTCACCACGCGCGAGAAGCGGCGGTCGCGGAGGAGGGATTTCACCGCGCGCCACTGCGCCGCCGTGCCCTTCGAGGGGCGCAGCTTGAAGCGCGGCGGGATCATCGGGAGCGTGTCGAGTCGCCACGCCTTCCATGAAGGCTCGTAGGCCGCGGGCTCGTCGAGCTCGACGAGGTGACCGACGCACCAGGTCACCACCGCCTCGGGGCCTTCGAGGCAGCCGTCTCCGCGCTTCGAGGCGCCGAGCACCCGCGCGATGTCGCGGGCGACGGAGGGCTTCTCTGCGACGACGAGCTCCACGGCGGCGACGATGCCCCGCGGGGACGAGCGCGAGCAAGGCGCGAGGAGACATTGCGTGTCACCGCTTGGAGGGCGCTCGCGGGTGTGCGAGACAGCGCCGCGATGCGAGAGCGGCCCGTCTGGAGGAGCTACGACCCGCGCTGGGTCGCGAACGCGGTCGCACATGCGAAGGCCGGCGGCCACGCGCTCGTGCGGGAGGCCCCGCGGTGCTGGGTGCTGTTGCCGGGAGGCGACGACGGGTCGGTGCCCGAGCTCACGGCATGGGCGCTGATGGACGCGCGGCTCGGCGCGCTCTCGACGGTGAAGGGCGGCCCCGCCGCGGGGATGCTGCGGGTGACGGTGCCCCTCGCCGCCCGCGGTCTGGTCGAGGGCTGGTGCGAGCGCGACGCTGGAGTCGCGACGTCGACGTCGCCCGTCGACTTCGACTGCCGCGCCTGCGCGATGTGCTGCCGGCGCAACCTCGCGCTGGTCGACGACGACGACGTCGAGGCGTGGCGCGCCGCGGGGCGAGGGGAGCTCGCGGGGGAGGGCTTCTTGCGCGAGGTGCGAGGCCGACGCGCGCTGAGGGTGCTGCGCGGCGGCGACTGCGTTCACCTGCGGGGGAACGACTGCGGGATCTACGAGTTGCGGCCCGCGAACTGCGCGGCCTTCCCGATGGGGAGCGAGGGGTGCCTCTCGTCGCGGGAGGAGGCGGGGCTCGACCTCGCGCTGCCGGTCATCGCACCGTGACGAGCACGGCCTTGAGGTGCGGCTCCTGCCCCGGCGCGGGGGGAAAGTCCTCGGGGGGAGGGAGGTCCTTCATCTGCGTGACCTCGCGCTTCGCGGCGCGGGCGGCCTCGTGCAGGTGCCGTCGAAAGCGCATCCGGGGGACGCCCTTGTGGTTCGAGCACGCGAGGAGCGCGCCGCCTGGAGAGAGCAGGGCGAAGAGGTCCTCGGCGAGCTTCTTCCAGTCGGACTCCGAGCTCCAGCGCGAGCCCCGCGCGTTCGAGTAGCTCGGCGGGTCTGCGATCACGAGGTCGAAGCGGTCTCTGCGCGCGAGCGCCCCGCGCAGCCACGCGAAGACGTCGTTGACCGCCATGACGTGCCGCGGGTCGTCGAGCCCGTTCTCCGCGAGGTTCTCCCTCGCGGTGTCGAGCGCGGCGCGAGAGACGTCGACGGTGACCGTGCGTGACGCTCCCCCCGCCGCGGCGGCCACGGTGAAGGGCCCCGTGTACGCGAAGAGGTTGAGCACCGACTTCCCGCCGGAGATGGCGCGCACGCGACGCCGGTTCTCCCGCTGGTCGAGGAAGATCCCCGTGGAGAGCCCGTCTCCGAGGCGCACTCGGTAGCGCAGCCCGTGCTCGGTGACGGTGAAGGTGTCGGGCGCGTCGACGCCGCGCAGCGCGTGAGGCGGGGCCACCTCGTCGCGGCGGGTGTCGACGAGGGTGTTGGCCTGCTTCGGCCGGAGCTTCGCGTAGACCCCCGCGAAGCCCGCCTCCATCAGCGCGTCCAGGAGCGCTTCGTCCACGGCGCCGTCGAAGGCGTGCACGAGGGCGTGCTCGCCGTACACGTCGACGGCGTGACCGGTGATCCCGTCGCCGTCGTGCGCGAGGCGAAAGGCCGTGACCGCGGGGTCGCGCGCGAGGTGCCAGCGGAGGTCGGCCGCGTCGCGGAGCCTCTCGCGCAGCTCGCGCGGGTCGGGTCGGCCAAGGAGCCACGCGTCGAAGACCGCGGGGGTCGGGGCCGTGAGCGTGCGCGTGGCCCCGCTGCCGGGGTCGGGGATCGAGAGCGACGACGCGTGGAGCATCAAGCGCGACGCGGGCGCTCCGCCGTAGCTGAGGTCGCCCACCAGGGGCATCCCCGCGGCGGCGCACTGCACGCGGATCTGGTGCGTGCGCCCCGTCTCGGGGGTCACCTCGATCAGGGCGCGGTCTCCGACGCGCTTCGCGACCCGGAGGTGCGTGACCGCGCGCTTCGAGCGCCTTCCGCCGCGGCCTGGGGGGAGGGCGACCATGCGGTCGTCGTCGCCGGGCGCGATGTCGTGGGTGAGCGTGCGCTCCCGGGGCGCGCTCGTGGGCACGGTCGCGAGGGCGAGGTAGCGCTTCACGACGGAGCGGCCCTCGAAGGCCGGCGCGAGGACCTTGTTGGCCTGCGGAGAGCGCGCGAAGACGATGACCCCCGAGGTGTCGCGGTCGAGGCGCTGGTGAACGCCGAGGTAGACGCTTCCCGGGTCGACGCCCTCGCGAGCGCCGATCCACTGCTTCAAGCGCGAGACGAGGTCGTCGAGGCGCGCCGGGTCGGCGGCGTGGGTCGAGACCCCCGCGGGCTTGTTCGCGGCGACGAGGTGCTCGTCGAGGTGCAGGAGCCACGCGTCGCGGAAGGGCGTGAAGATCGTCGGGGCCATCGTCGCGGGGCCGTCGGTAGCAGCGCGGGCGCGGGGGTGTCTACCCGACGGGGCCCTGGGGAGCTGGGGTAGAGTCCCGCGGGTGTTGCTGGCCCTGCAGCTCCGCTGCGCGATGGAGCTCACCGCGTGGGACGAGAACCGGCCTCCGCCCCCCGCCCCCCC
>JAEYZO010000054.1 GCA_023428035.1 Pseudomonadota bacterium
ACCGGCGGGAGCGCCGCGTCGAGGGAGGGCTCGATCACGGGCTGCGCGGGCGGAGGGCTCATCGGCGCGGCGCTCGGCTGCGGCTGAGCGCGCGTACACGCCGACGCGAAGACCGCGCACGCCACCATCGAGCGGAGGGACATCGTCAGCTCCTCGCCGACGCGGCGTCGGCTTCCTTCATCAGGGCCGCGAGCCAGCGGGCGAGCTCCCGCCGACGTCGCTCGTAGGTGATGGGCCCGACCTCGCCGTCGCGGCGCAGAGACACCAGGGCCTCGAACTCCGCGAGCACGCGCTGACGCTCGGACTCGACCTCCCCAGCGCTCCGACGCCCGCCGGCGGCCTTGCGTCGCGAGAGCGCCGACGCGACGCCGCCCAGCACCACCGCCGCGGCGAGGAGCGAGGCCACCGTACGCATCGGCCCGGCCGCGCGGGGGATGCCCGTGAGCCTCCAGCGGATCGCGCTCACCGGGGCGTCGCTGGGCTGCCGCGAGAGGGTGGTGACCAGCACGCGCTGCCCGCCGACGTTGCGCTCCGTCGCGGCGGGAAAGCCCTCGACGGAGAGCCCCAGGCCCGCGGGGGCCTCGGTGGCGACGCCCACGTTCACCACGGGCAGGGGGAGCGCGATGGCGAGGTCGACGTCGCCGCCGCGGAGCTTCACCTGGAACTGGAACGCGAGCTCCGTGGGCTGGTCGACGGTGGGGGGCACGCTCCCTCGGAAGAGCACCTCGCGGCCCTCCATCGTGAGGCGGACGTCCTCCATCGAGGGCGCGGCGGTGAAGGCCGTGGCCCCCTCGGGGAGGGTGAAGCGCAGGCCCTCGGTCGGTACGAAGGTGAAGGGCCGCGGCCGGTCTCCGCCCAGCGACATCGCCGAGAGGTTGGCGACCCGCATACGAACACCCACCAGCAGGCGCTCGTCGCGGAAGCGCGACTCGACCCGCGCGTCCCAGATCAGCACGCCGCGGGGGTCGTGGGTGACCGCGTGGCGCACCACCTGGACGCGGTAGCCCGCGGCCGTCGTGAGCTGGAACGGCACCGCCCCGAACTTCGCGCCCTCGGCCTCGACGCTCACCCGGTACGCGACGCTCCCCATCTCCAACCCCGTGAAGACGGTCTCTCCGTTGGCGTCGGTGCGCGCGCTTCGCGCCGCGTCTCGCTCGCCGTCGCGCATCGCGCCGAGCCTCACCTCGACGCCCGCCTGCGGCGCGCCCTCGGCGCTCACCACCCTCACCCGCACCGTGCGCGGGGGGACGTCCATGCGCTCCTCGGCGAAGGTCTGCGGCATCTCCGCGCGCTGAAGCTCCGGCGCCTGGCCGGTGCCCCCGTGGCCCCCCTGCATCGGCGGGTGCCCCGGCGGGAGCGGCGCGCTCGGATCAACCGGGCCCGGGGACGGCGCGACCGCGGCGTCGGTGGCCTGCGGCGACGCGTCCTGCGCGAGGGCGACCGCGGGCGTGAGCGCGAGGGCGAGCGCGAGGGCGAGCGCGCGGTCACGCATCGCTAGCCTCCGCCTCGGGCGCCACCCGCGTACCGCACCTCTTGCAGAACACCGCGTCGGCGTCGTTCGTCGCCGCGCACTTCGGGCACGCGCGGTCCGCCTCGACGGGGGTCTCCGCCGCGGCCTCCGCGGTCTCTCCGCCGCCCGCCTCGATCGTCGCGAGCTGCGCCTCGGCCTTCGCGAGCCACGGCCCCAGCCCCGCGTCGACCTCGCGCATCGCGTCGCGCGCCTCGGCGCGGTACCGCGCCTCCAGGGCCTTGTAGTCGTCCTCCCCCAACCGACCGATCGAGCGCTCGAAGGCGATGTCCTTCAGCGCGCGCAGGGCCTCGCGCTTCTTCGCCTCGGCCTCCACCGACGCGCCGCCCTCGTCGACCAGCGCCTCGTCGCCCGGCAGCGACGGGTCGAGCGCGTGGCGCAGCGCCTCCCAGAAGAGCAGCACCGCGCCCGCCAGCGACGCGAAGGCCAGCCACAGCACCGCCGTCGCCCCGCCTCGGGCCACGCCCAGCGCCACCGCCACCGCGAAGACCGCGCCCACGATCACCGCGGGCACGTACCGGTACAAGGGGTCGTCGCCCCGCTCAGTCGTCGAGCACACGGAGTTCCTCATCGATGCGGTCGTCGTAGCGTCGCTCTTCAGCCTTGGCCTCGGCGCTCGGGCTCGCCTCGGTCTTCGACTTCGCCTCGCTCACCGCCGCGTCGCGCCGCCGAGCCCAGCGCCGCGCCAACGCGAAGGCCCCCACGCCCCCGGCCGCCAGCGCGACCAGCGGCAGCACGTACAAGCCCTTGTTGTGCCCGCGGTCGGGGGGCACCTCCAGCGACTCGGGCCCGTAGCGCTCCACGAAGGCGTCGACGATGGCCTGCGCCGTCTCTCCGCGGCGCAGCCGGTCGCGAAGCCGCTCGCGCGCCGACGCGGCCCAGCCGCAGGTGCAGGTGGCGAGCGACTCCCGAGGGCAGCCGCCGCACATGCAACGCACCCTGGCGAACAAGCGCCGCTCCTCGGGCGTCGCGGGCCGCGAGAGGTCGGCGCCGCCCTGCGAGGTGTCGTGGCTCATCTGCGCGCGGGCCTCGCCCGACGCGAGACCCAGCGCGAGGA